>JBOHCZ010000160.1:0-4629 GCA_050699195.1 Streptomycetales bacterium | reverse complement strand
GCACGTGCAGCCCACTCACGTCGAGGTCGAGGAACTTCCCATGCCGCGTCACCGCGACCACGGGCAGCCCGCCGAGCGCGCTGAGCGGGGGATCGTAGGTCTTGAGCACGTTGACCGCTGTCACCTCGGCACGCGCGAGAGTCCGGCCCACCGCCCTCCCGGCGAGGAAGTCAGCGAGCGCCTGGACCTCCGGCAGCTCCGGCACGCCTTCCAGTGTGCCGCTCCAGGACCGCTGCCGGCCAGCGGCTCGGGCGCCCCGGCCCGGTGAGGCGGTCAGCCCAGGTGCCCGCCGACCGAGTCAACGGTCACGCCGAGGCGGCGAAGCGAGTCCTCTCGCTCGGCGATCTGGGTGAACAGTGAGACCGCCAGCCGGTCGAGGACCTGGTCCGGGCCCTCCGGGTCGAGACAGAGCAACTCGCCGATCGGACTCTGCTCCAGGGTGGCCCGATCAGCCGACACCTCCTGGAGCCGCTTGTGCAGCCATGCGAGGCGCGTGCGCAGCCATCCGGAGCGCTCCGGACTGCCAGCCGGAGGCGCGGAGTCCGGTCCCGCCGCCCACTCCTCCGACAGCTGCGCCAGCACCGCGACGTCGCCCTGTGCGTAGGCGTCGTTCGCGCGGCGGATCAGGCCCTCCCGTCGCTTCTTCTCGTTCGGGTCCTGGGTGAGATCGGGGTGCGCCCGCCGTGCCAGGTCCCGGTAGAGACGCCGGGCCTCAGCGGTGGGAGCGACCTTGAAGTCCTCCGCATCCGTGCCGTCGTCATCCGTGCCCTCGTCATCCGTGCCGTCGTCGTGGGCCGGGCGAGGCTCCTCGTCCGGCCCAGCGGGCTCGTCGAGTTGAGCACGCGCCTCGCGAGCCCGCTCGGCATCGGCCGGGTCACCCGTCTGAACGGCGATCACCTCGGCGATGAGGGCGTCGAGCAGGTCGAGATGCCGGTAGAAGCGTCCGAGGCGCTTGTGGTGCGCGTAGGCGAAGTTCGCCAGCTCGACCCGAAGTGTCTCCGCCTCGACCTCGGCGTCCACCAGCTCGAACTCTGCGCGGGCGACCTCCTTGTCGAGGTACTCGCGCTCCAGATCATCCCAGGGATCGGGTGGCCCGCCGACGTGCTCGGGCATCGGCATCCTTCCGCGCGCGCCGTCAGTCTCTCGTGCAACCTCGTGGTGCACCCTAGCGCCAGCGCCCCGGGGTGTCCGCACAAGCCGGGTAGGCGGACACGCCCTAGTCGATCTCGGGGCTCCGCCGCTCGATGAACACCACGTCGCGCCACCGCCCGGCGTGCTTCCCGATGCGCGCCCGGATGCCGACAACGCGAAATCCCACGCGCTGATGCAGGGCCAGGCTCGCCGCGTTCTCCGGGAAGATGCCGCTCTGCAGGGTCCAGATGCCGGCCTGCTCGCTCGAGGTGACCACGGTTTCGAGCAACGCCCTGCCGACCCCCCGCCCCCGTGCCTCCGCCAGGACGTACACGCTGAGCTCCGCCACCCCCTCGTACACGCACCGGTCGCTGACCGGCAACAGTGCGATCCAGCCGAGGACGCGATCATCTGCCGGGTCCACTGCGACGAACCGGTGATCACGGAGATGGGCGCTGTCCCACCGGTCCCACGGGGGCGCCAGCGTCTCGAAGCTCGCGTTTCCGGTGTCGAGCCCGGCCTGGTAGATCGCGAGGACGTCGGGAGCGTCCTCGGGCCGCATGGGCAGCACCACAGGTGTCCCGTCCACGGGAACCTCCTTGGAACGGGCGATCACCACCGGGTCACATCTGCAGTCTCCCGCGACTGTAGTCTCCCGCGACATGCGGAAGCGGGGCTGCGAGGCCGGGCAGGACTGAGCAGGGGACGGTGCGCGAGGGGGGAGTTGAACCCCCACGTCCTTTCGGACACAGGAACCTGAATCCTGCGCGTCTGCCTTTTCCGCCACTCGCGCGCTGAGGGCGTGACGAGGCTAGCATGTGGGCGCCTTCGCTGAGTGATCCCTGTCCCCCGGGGGCGTTCCCAGCTCCGCTTGCGAAGTGCAACCATGGGCGCTTGATTTCACGCTACGGTGCAACGGCCGCCGCCGCACCGGAATGCGGCGTGTCCAGAGTCGGCCCCGGGACGCTGGATCGGGGGCCGCCCGCAGCTACGATCGGGGTGGAAGTCACCGGCCACAAAGCCTAGGACGCCGAGGAAGGAGGTGCCTGTGGGAGTCCTGCAGCGCTTCGAGCGCCGGATCGAGGGGCTTGTCAACGGCGCCTTCGCCAAGGCGTTCAAATCCGACGTCCAACCGGTCGAGATCGCGAGCGCGCTCCAGCGCGAGTGCGACGACAAGGCCGCGATCGTGAGCCGCGGGCGCACCATGGTGCCCAACGACTTCGTTGTGGAGCTGGGCAAGCACGACCACGAACGACTGTCGGTGTACGCCGAGCCGCTCGCCGCCGAGTTCGTCGACCTGGTGCGCGATTACGCACAGCAGCAGCGGTACTCCTTCGTCGGGCCGGTCGAGGTCCGCTTCGAGCTCGCCGAAGACCTCGACACCGGTATGTTCCGTGTTCGCGGGCAGGCTCTCGCGGGCGTCATCCCGATGAGCGGTCGTGAGGGCGGTGCTCATGCAACGGCCTGGCTCGAGGTGAGGGGGGAGCGTCATCCGCTGGGCCAGCAGGTGACGACGCTCGGTCGGGGCACCGATGTCGACCTCCGCATCGACGACCCGGGGGTGTCCCGCCAGCACGCGGAGATCCGCGCCGGGCTCACGACCGTGATCGTCGATCTGGGCTCGACGAACGGCACCCGGGTCGACGGGCAGCGGGTGCAGCAGGCGCCACTGGAGGACGGCTCCACTATCGTCCTCGGCAACACCACCCTCGTTTTCCGGCGCGACTCCTGACAGGACCGCATGTCTGAGCTGACCCTCACTGTCATCAGGTTGGGATTCCTGGCCGTACTGTGGCTCTTTGTGCTCACCGCCGTCTCGGTCATGCGCTCCGACCTTTTTGGCGCCCCGCGTCCCGCGCAGCGCCCGGCTCGGCAGCCGGCTGCCCGCGCCAAGCCCGTGCGGCAGGCCAAGCCCAAGCGCGGTGTCCCCGGCAAGCTCGTCGTGACCAAGGGCTCCCTCGCGGGCACCTCCGTGAGTCTGGGCGAGCAGCAGGTGACCATCGGGCGGGCACACGATTCGACGATCGTCCTCGACGACGACTACGCGTCGAGCAGGCACGCTCGGCTGTTCCACGACAAGGGGCGCTGGCTCGTCGAGGACCTCGGGTCCACGAACGGCACCTACCTCGACCGTAATAAGGTCAACGGCCCGACCCCCGTTCCTCTCGGCCTGCCGATCCGCATCGGCAAGACCGTTCTCGAACTGCGGAAGTAGCCCTCGCCCATGACCTTCTCCCTCCGTTTCGCCGCCCGGTCCGACGTCGGGCTGCTCCGCGACGGCAACGAGGACTCGGGGTACGCGGGACCGCGCCTGCTCGCCGTCGCGGACGGCATGGGCGGCCAGGCCGCCGGCGAAGTCGCGAGTTCGGTCGTCATCGCGGCGATTGCGCGGCTCGACGACGAGGTTCCCGACTCCGAGGTCCTCGACAGCCTGGCGCGAGCCGTCGAGGCAGCCAACGACCACCTCCGCGACATGGTGGAACAGAACCCTCGCCTCGAGGGCATGGGCACGACACTGACGGCGCTGCTGTGGGCCGGATCCCGGCTGGGCCTTGTCCACGTCGGCGACTCGCGGGGCTACCTGCTGCGTGACGGGGCTCTGCGGCAGATGACCCACGATCACACGTGGGTCCAGCGCCTCGTCGACGAGGGACGCCTCACCGAGGAGGAAGCCGACCATCATCCCCAGCGCTCGCTGATCATGCGCGCCATCGACGGCAGGGGCAACGTCGACCTCGACCTGTCGGTGCGTGACGTCCGGCCGGGAGATCGCTATCTGCTCTGCAGCGACGGGCTCTCAGGCGTCGTGAGTCACGAGACGCTCGCCGAGACGCTCGCCAAGGGCGACCCCGAGTGGGCCGTCGACGCGCTCATCGAGCTCGCCCTGCGGGCGGGCGGGCCCGACAACATCACGTGCGTCGTGGCCGATGTGGTCGACATCGCTGCCACAGATGCCCTCCCCTCGAACATCCCGCAGGTCGTTGGGGCCGCCGCCGACCAGCGCCGAAGCCGTTCGAGCTCCACTCACGACTCCGCGGCGGGGCGCGCGTCGGAGCTGGGCCGGCAACGTGGGCGCGAAGACGGCCCCGGTTATCCACGTGGCGGCCGCGGTGGAGCGTGGATCAAGCGGGTCCTTGGCGTCGCACTGCTCGCGGCCCTGCTCGGCGGCTCCGCCTACTGGGCGTACCGCTGGTCGCAGAGCCAGTACTACGTGGGTGCCGACACCGGGAAGGTCACGATCTACCAGGGCCTGAATCAGCGCGTCGCGGGCGTCAGCATGTCCGAGGTGTACGAACGTCAAGACGTCGGAGTCCCGTCCCTGCCCCAGGCCGACCGCGAGAACGTGAAGGACACCATCGCGGCGCGGAACCTCGACGACGCCCGCCGCATCGTCGACCGCCTGCGCCGGCACGCCGAGTGCGCGCAACAGCCCACCCCGGCCGCTACCAGGCCGCAGGCGGGCGGCGGGACCGCGGACGCCCGGGATGCCAAGCCCGC
>JBOHCZ010000159.1:0-3502 GCA_050699195.1 Streptomycetales bacterium | reverse complement strand
TGTGGACGAGCACGGTCGGGTCGTTGTCGACCCCGACCACGCGGGCCCGCGGGCTGATCTCCCGGGCCACCTCGGGCACGTTCGGCGAGGTGGGCAGCCCGGCGCCGATGTCGATGAACTGGTCGATCCCCTGTTCCGCCAGGTAGCGGACCGCCCGCACCAGGAACTGCCGGTTGGCCAGCGCGACCTGGCGACCCTCCGGAAAGATCTTCAGCACCTGTTCGACGGCTTCCCGGTCGACGGCGTAGTTGTCCTTGCCGCCAAGGAAGTAGTCATACATCCGCGCAGGCGTGGGCTTGGTGGTGTCGATCCGGCGTCCGGGTGGCGAGTCCGTGCTCATGCGCGGAGGGTACACCCCCGGTCACGCCCAGGGCACCGCCCGATACGAGGCCCCGCTCGTCAGGCAGGGCGCGCCCGTGAATCACCGTTCCAGTGGGCAGTACGAGGTCACGAGGACGCGGCTCGCCGCTCCACGACGCCGCGAACGAACGCAGCCTGCCCGGCATGCTGCAGGCCGTCACTGATCACGCTCACGAGACGTACGCCAAGAGAAACCGGCGGGTCCCACGACTCGTCGATGATGCGCGCGAAGTCGCGGTCGGCGAGGCCCTCGACGTACTCAACGGTCCTGTCGTGAACCGCGTCGTGGTACCCGGTCAGCAGGGCTTCCGAGCCCACCTGAACTGCGGCGACATCATCGGTGCCGTGCCCATAGCCGGTCGCCCACAAGTCGAGCGGCAAGGCGAACCGCTCAGCCCAGCCGCCCGCCGTCCAGATTTGCTCTGCCTGGGCGACATCCGCAACATGGTCGTCTTGGACCCGGGTCAGGTGCCACACCAACCACGCTATGGAGTTCGCCTGGCTGTCGATCCGGAACGCCAGGTGGTCAGGCGTCAGACCGCCGACGACCT
Organism: Streptomycetales bacterium; assembly: GCA_050699195.1. Taxonomy (GTDB): domain Bacteria; phylum Actinomycetota; class Actinomycetes; order JBOHCZ01; family JBOHCZ01; genus JBOHCZ01. The sequence continues at coordinate 2,591 of JBOHCZ010000159.1, read as the reverse complement.
CGTGGACAACCTCACGGATCCTGCCGAACGCGTCGATCAGTGCAGCGCTTGTCACGTTCATCCCTCCCTCTGAATGCCGCCTTCGGCGGAACCGCCGATCTGAACCGCCCTCGTGTTCCGGATCGCCGGGCACGGCTCAGTGTGGTCGACAGTGGCAATCAACCCTGTTGCACGTGCTGCAGAACGTTGATCACAGCTCCGTTCGGATCGCGGACGAAGAATCGCCGAACTCCCCACGGTTCTTCGGTCAGGGGGTAGACGATGTCCTCTCCCCGCGACAACGCCAGCGCGTGGACCGCGTCGACGTCCTCGACCTCCACGGAGATATCTGGCCGGGCGGGGGCATCCGGGGTGACCACGCTGATCTGGGCGGTCGGATTGCTCGGCGATACGAAGGTCACGATCCATCCCATGTCCATCGCGACGTTGAAGCCGAGCAGGCCAGTGTAGAACTCCGTGCTGGCCGCCACGTTGGTGCTGGCGACATGCGACATGGCACACGCCTGATCGTCATCAGGACATTCTCGCAGCCGATCGATGCAGCGCAGGCCGCAAGCCCTGATGCGTCAAGAGTCTGTGCACCATGCGCCGTGGCACGGCGACCTGAACGGCCGGTACGCGTGGAGCGGCCGGATCAGGCGCTTCTCGTGGTACAGAGCTGCCAGGCCTGCTCGACGAGCTCGGCGATCTCGTCCCAGTCCGGCTCGGGCGCACCGGCCAGGCTGATCCCCACCCAACCTCGGGACCCCAGGTAGGCCGGGACGAAGTAGCGCTGCGGATCGGCGGAGACGAGCGCGTCCTGCTCGCCCGGCGGCGCCTTGACGCACAGCGCCAGCCGGTCGTCGCCGTGGTGATCGACGAGCAGCCAGCCGAACCGCCTGCCCCGGACGCGGTAGCCGGTGTGTCCGTGCGCCTCCTCGATCTCGACACCCGGACACCGGGCCACGATCTCCCCGACCCGGCCACGGATGCGTTCCGCGTCGGCGTCGGTCCAACGGGTCGCCATGTGCGCCGCCCTCCCGGAAGTCATGAGGCCCTCACGCGCCCGCGTACGTACCGAAACTCCAAAAGACGCCTTCCGGATCACGGACGGTGAAGCCGCGCGAGCCGTAGTCCTCGTCGCGAAGCCCTCGTACGACGGTCGCGCCGGCGGCGCGCGCCCGCTCGTAGAGCGCATCGGGCTCCTCGGTCACGACGTAGATCGAGCCGGTGCCGGACGGCAGGTCAGCGATGACGCTGTCCTTGAGGACACTGCCGAGCATCACGCCACCGCCTCCAGGCCAGCGCAGCTCCGCGTGGACGATGCTCCCCTCGGCCTCACCGGGATAGACGGCTGTCTCCTCGAAACCGAAGGCCTCGACGAGGAAGCGGATGGCGGCCGGCGCGTCGGAATAACACAGCGTCGGCCAGAGGGACGTCGACGGGCGGGTACCGGTATCGCTCATGACCTCAGCCTGCCTCTCGCGCGGCCAGGGCGGCTTGGACGGATGCGCCCGGCGCCTGGCGCGGGTCCGGCATGGCCGCCATCCTGGTCGGCGCTCCGAGGCTGATCACGACCGTGAGATGGCGGGACGGCGCACCCAGGTACACGCCAGGAGCGAAGCCCTCGTAGCGGTACCCCAGGTAGCGGCGCACCCACGGGACGAGATGCGCCGCTGGCCGACCCACCGCGGCAACGGCAACGGGAGGGACACCCGTCATGTCGCCAGGCTAGCCCTCCGGCGACGCCCCTATCCGCCTGTGTGGATCAGCTCGTCGAGATTGGGGGGCTCACCGATGAGCCCGTACTTCTGCGTGGCCGCTCCGAGCGTCTCGAGGGTGGCGACCCTCATGTCACTGCTCCACCGCGGCAGGGCGATCACCTTCGACGCCTCCGGCGGGATCTCCGTGTACTCGGGGATGATCTCCCTGATCTCCTCGGGGTGGGCCGACGCGTACGCGAACGAACGGTCCATCGCGCGAGCGAACCTGGCCACCACGTCCGGCCGCTCTTCGATCCCTTGCTGCGACGCGAAATACGTCGCCACCGACAGGTCAGGTGCGGTCCCGACGTAGAAGGGTGCGACGCCACGGAAGCCCGACTGCTCACCCAGGGACACGAACGGCTCCACCTGACACGCACCGTCGACCTGCCCCGACTCCAAGGCTGTGTTCATGTCAGGGAAGGGGATCTCCTGAAACTTCAGCGTGCTGACGTCCACGCCCTCCTTCTCGAGGGTGGCCTTGATCGTGACCTCGCAGATGTTCTTGAGCGTGTTGACGGCGATCGTACGGCCCTCGAGATCCTGGGGGTTCTTGATCGGCCCGTCCTTGCGCACGAGAAGGTCCGCCCACGCCTCGCTGTCGTCGCGGCCGCCGAGCACACCCTGCGTGACGATCTTGAGAGGCAGTCCTTCGGACTGGGCGATGAACAACGAAACGTTGTTGGAGAAGCCGAAGTCGAAGTCTCCTGACAGCACGGACGGCACGATCGCTGCGCCGCCCTGCGCGAACTGCGTCTTGACGTTCAACTTCTCGTCGCGGAAAAAGCCCTTGTCGATCCCCTGGAACAGCGGGGCGACGTCCGCAATCGGGATCACGCCGACCGTGAC
>JBOHCZ010000158.1:0-4912 GCA_050699195.1 Streptomycetales bacterium | reverse complement strand
GGATCGACCTGGTGGCGATGTGCGCCGACGATGTCGTCTGCACCGGCGCCGAACCCCTGTTCTTCCTCGACTACCTCGCCGTGGGCTCGGTCGACCCCGAGCGCGTGGCCGCGATCGTCGCGGGCGTCGCCGAGGGCTGCCGGCGGGCGGGGTGCGCGTTGCTGGGCGGCGAGACGGCGGAGCACCCGGGCGTGATGGCCGAAGACGCGTTCGACCTCGCGGGGTTCTGCGTCGGGGTCGTCGAGGAGGAACGGCGGCTCGGGCCGGACCGTGTGCGAGACGGGGACGTGCTGATCGGCCTCGCCTCGTCGGGGGTGCACGCGAACGGCTTCTCGCTGGTTCGGGACGCGCTGCTTGTGCGGGCCGGCTACACGCTCGAGCGGATCGTGCCGCCGCTGCGCCGCCCGCTCGTGGACGAGCTTCTCGAGCCGACGGCGATCTACGCCGCACCCAGCATCAGCGGGCGTTACCCCAATCTCGGGCCCGAGGTCATCGTCGGGGCCGGGATCCCGCTCCTCGACGACGTCGGTCCGGAGGTGCTCTCCCATGTCGAGGAGGGCCACAAGATCCACGTCGAGGATTGCCTGGTCTACCGCGACGGTGTGGCGATCGCCGCCGGGGTGCTGCAGAGCGTACAGAGCGTCGCGATGGCCGTGACCGCCGCGCGGGCGGGTGTGGCCCTGCAGCTGGAGTCGTTCGCCGGCAACACGGTCGAGTACCTGCGCCGGGAACGTGACCTGCTCCTCGACGGGGTCGGGGTGCCCGAGATCGCGACCGACCTGGCCGGGCGTCACGCGATGGTGGTGGGCCGCGGCTACCACCACCGCGAGGAGCTCGCGGCGCTGCGTCCCTACATCTGCGAGCGCCATCCGGTGCTCATCGCCGTCGACGGGGGAGCCGACGTGCTGCTCGACGCGGGTTACCGGCCCGACATCATCCTCGGCGACATGGACGCCGTGTCCGACGCCGCGCTGGGGAGCGGGGCCGAGCTCGTCGTCCACGCGTACCGGGACGGCACCGCCCCCGGGCTCGACCGGCTGGAGGACCTGGGTCTCACGGGCACCGTGTTCCCGACGAGCTGCCTGGGCGAGGACGCGGCGATGCTGCTCGCGGACGGCCGCGGCGCCGAGCTGATCGTCGCCGTGGGCACCTACGCCACGCTGACCGAGTTCCTGGACCGGGGGCGTGCGGGGATGGCGAGCGCGTTCCTCACCAGGCTCCGCGTCGGGGGGAAGCTCGTCGACGCCGGCGGCGCGGCCGTGCTCCACCAGCGCAGGATCTCCGCTACCGCACTGCTGCTGCTCGTCGTCGCCGCCGTGGTCGCCGTCCTGGCCACGCTCATCGTGTCGCCGCTGGGCCGGGCCTACCTCTCGGCGGGAGAGCCGGCGGTGGACGTGGCCGTCGGTGGCGCGTCGGTGGTCTGGGCCAGGGGTGGCCCGCTGTGATCGACTTCCGCTATCACATCGTCTCCCTCGTCGCGGTGTTCCTGGCCCTCACCGTGGGGATCGTGCTGGGGGGCTCGCTGTTCAACCAGCCACTCATCGACCAGCTCGGCCAGGAGCGGGCGCAGCTGACCGAGCAGCGGGACGGCCTCCGTGTGCGTATCGGCGACCTGCGGCGCGACTCGGCCTACCACGAGGCCTTCGTGGCCGGCCTCGTCCCCACGCTGGTGGAGGCGAAGCTGGAGGGACAGACCGCTGTGCTCGTCGCGCTGCCCCGGGCGGGGGAGGAGCTGACGGAGGCGATCCGGGAGACGCTGCAGGAGGCGGGTGCGGACATCTCCGGGAGCATCGCGTTGACCGGTGGCTACCTCGACGACTCCAAGGCCGGGCTCCTCGACGGGCTGGTGGCCAGGCTGGTACCTGCGGGCCTCACCCTCCCGGAGGGCACACCCCAGCAGCGGGCTGCCACCGAGCTCGCCCACGCCGTGACCACCAAGCAGGCCAAGGACGTCGGGAGCGCCACCCCCGAACGCGGCGCGATCCTGGCCGGGCTCGAGGAGGCGGGGTTCGTCCACGTCGAAGGTGAGCCGGCAGGGGGCGCCACCCTGGCGGTGGTGGTGGCCCCACCCGGGCCGCCGCACGCGGACCGTCCTGATGAGGGCGGTGTCAGCGGGGACAGCGGGGCGGACAGCGCCGCGGCGCGCTACAACGACGCTCTCGTGACCTTGGTCGGCGCCCTCGACGACACCAGTCGCGGCGCGGTGCTCGCCGGGCCCGAGGGGGCCGCGGTCGAAGGCGGGGTCATCTGGGCGGCGCGGGTCGACCCGGATGTCGGCGGTCACACCTCGACGGTGGACGTGGCCCAGCGCGCGTCGGGGCGGGTGGCCGTCGTGCACGCCCTCGCCGCCGAGGTGCAGGGGCGGTCCGGCCACTACGGGCTGACGGAGCGGGCAGAGCGGCCGTTGCCGTAGCCCGCGCCGGCCCGACGCCGGCTGACAGCCCGGTTGACAACCCGGCTGATAACATGGAATCCCGTGGACGGGCGGGGCCTGTCAGGAGTCCCCGCCGCCCGACACCACGGGAGTCCTTCTTGGCAGCGCCACAGACGACCAAGCACCTGTTCGTCACCGGGGGCGTAGCTTCCTCTCTGGGCAAGGGCCTGACCGCCTCGAGTCTCGGAAACCTCCTCAAGGCACGCGGGCTGCGGGTCACGATGCAAAAGCTCGACCCGTACCTCAACGTGGACCCCGGCACCATGAACCCCTTCCAGCACGGCGAGGTCTTCGTCACCGACGACGGCGCCGAGACCGACCTCGACGTCGGGCATTACGAGCGCTTCCTCGACGTCGACCTGCACGGTTCGGCCAACGTCACGACCGGCCAGGTCTACTCGTCCGTGATCGCGAAGGAGCGCAGCGGCGAGTACCTCGGCGACACCGTGCAGGTGATTCCGCACATCACCAATGAGATCAAGGCCCGTATCCGCCAGATGGCCGGTGCCGACGTCGACGTCGTCATCACCGAGATCGGCGGCACCGTCGGGGACATCGAGTCCCTGCCCTTCCTCGAGGCGGCCCGCCAGGTGCGCCACGAGGTCGGCCGGGACAACGTCTTCTTCCTCCACGTCTCCCTCGTCCCCTACATCGGGCCCTCGGGTGAGCTCAAGACCAAGCCGACGCAGCACTCCGTCGCGGCGCTCCGTCAGGTCGGCATCCAGCCCGACGCGGTCGTGTGCCGTGCCGACCGGCAGATCCCGCCGAGCGTCAAGCGCAAGATCAGCCTGATGTGTGACGTGGACGAGGAGGCGGTGGCCGCGGCGGTCGACGCCCCCTCGATCTACGACATCCCCAAGGTGCTGCACGGCGAGGGCCTCGACGCCTACGTCGTGCGACGCCTCAGCCTGCCCTTCCGCGACGTGGACTGGACGCGGTGGGACGACCTGCTGCGCAGGGTGCACCGTCCCGCGAACGAGGTCACCGTGGCCCTGGTCGGCAAGTACGTCGATCTGCCCGACGCGTACCTTTCGGTGACCGAGGCGCTGCGCGCCGGCGGGTTCGCCAACGACGCGCGGGTGAACATCCGGTGGGTCGCATCCGACGACTGCCGGACGCCCGAGGGCGCGCAGCGCCGGCTGGCCGGTGCGGACGCGGTGTGCGTCCCCGGTGGCTTCGGCGTCCGCGGCATCGAGGGCAAGGTCGGCGCCAGCCGCTACGCCCGTGAGCAGCGCGTCCCGTTCCTCGGCCTCTGCCTCGGGCTGCAGTGCGCGATCATCGACTGTGCCCGCAGCCTCGGCGGGCTCGATGCCGCGAACTCGACGGAGTTCGATCCTTCCTGCCCACACCCGGTCGTCGCGACCCTGGCCGAGCAGCGCGAGATCGTGGCCGGACACGGGGACATGGGTGGCACCATGCGCCGCGGGCTCTACCCCGCGAAGCTGCTCGAGGGCACCATCGTGCGCGAGATCTACGGCACGCCCTACGTCGAGGAGCGGCACCGCCATCGCTACGAGGTCAGCAACGACTACCGCGCCCAGCTCGACGCGGCGGGGGTGGTGATCTCGGGGACGTCGCCCGACGAGCGGCTCGTCGAGTTCATCGAGCTGCCGCGGGAGGTCCACCCGTACTTCGTCGCCACCCAGGCGCACCCGGAGTTCCGGTCCCGGCCCACGCGTGCCCACCCGCTTTTCACCGGCCTCGTCGGTGCCGCCGCCCAGCGCCGGCGGGACGCCGGCGCAGTCTCCCCACGCCGCATCATCCAGGCGGCGGGCGCATGATCCCGCAGGTCCGCGACGAGCCGGAACGGTGGCCGGTCGTCTCGTCGGAGAAGCGCTTCGCGGGCGGGGTCGTCTCGGTGCGCACCGACGTGGTACGGATGCCCGGCGACGACACCGCGCACCGCGACGTGGTCATGCACCCCGGGTCGGTCGGGGTGATCGCGCTCGACGACCGGGGGCGGGTGCTCGTCGTACGGCAGTACCGCCACCCGCCCGGCCACGTCCTCTGGGAGCCGCCCGCCGGGCTGCTCGACGCCCCGGGCGAGGCGCCGCTGCGCACGGCCCAGCGCGAGCTCCACGAGGAGGGGCACCACCGCGCAGCGGACTGGCGGGTGCTCGTGGACCTGTTCACCTCACCCGGCATGTCCGACGAGGTGCTGCGCATCTACCTGGCGCGCCACCCGACCCCCGTGGCGGACCAGGACCGGCACGTCGGCCGGCACGAGGAGGCCGACATGGAGGTCCGCTGGGTGCCGCTGGACGAGCTGGTGCGCGGCGTGCTCGCAGGAGAGCTGCACAACCCGACGATGGCGGTGGGTGTCCTGGCTTTGAAGGCCGCACTCGACGGTGCCGGCCTGGCCGCACTGCGTCCCGCCGAGGCTCCCTGGCCGCAGCGCGGCTGACCCGGTCCGCCGCAGCCCCGGGTCAGCGGTCGCGTCGTGTCGTGAGCCCGAGGGTGGCCAGCTCGAGGCGGGCC
>JBOHCZ010000157.1:0-3204 GCA_050699195.1 Streptomycetales bacterium | reverse complement strand
CGCGGCGCCGCGCCGCCTCGAGGACCAGCGACAGCTGCTCCCGGACCCGCCGCTGCCCGACGAACTCCGCGAGCGTGTGCGGCCGCAGCGCGCCCTCGATGACGTGCTCGTCTCCATCGGCGCCAGGGCCGACGAGCCGGTCGGCCGGGGCGTCCGGGGCGTCCGGCGTGTCCGGGGCGTCCCGTCCCGTGGAGGCGATGGCGTCTTCGCGTTCTCGGGCCATGAAGGCACCCCTCAGGAACGGTTCAGGCTTCGCAGCGCGGATCGTAGGAGCACGCTCACGTCGGGGCTGCGGCCCTCGGCGAGGGCGGCGTCGGCCTCCGGCGCCACCGCGGCGAGCGCCTCGTCGGCCTCGCGGGACGACCAGCCGAGCCCGGCCAGAGCGGTGTGGAGCTGCCCGCGCCAGGGGGAGCCCCGCTGGACGCCGTCAGCCCGGGCGGGCAACCCCGCAGGCGCGCCGAGCCGGTCCTTGAGCTCGAGGACGATCCGCTGCGCGCCCTTCTTGCCGATGCCGGGCACCCGCGTCAGCGCCGCGAGGTCCTCGCCGGCGACCGCCCGGCGCAGCCCGTCCGACCCGTGGGCCGCGATCATCGCCAGTGCCAGCCTGGGGCCGACGCCGCTGGCGGTCTGCAGCAGCTCGAACACGTCACGCTCGTCCTCGTCGACGAAGCCGTACAGCGTCAGTGCGTCCTCCCGCACGACGAGCGAGGTCGCGAGGTGTGTCCGCTCACCCACGCCGAGCCGCGCCAGTGCTGCGGGCGCGCACCGGACGGCCAGACCCACGCCGCCGACCTCGACGACCACCGCGTCAGGGGCGATGCCGGCCACCCGGCCGGCAACGAAGGCGATCACGGGCTACTGCTCCTCTCACGGGTTGCGCGGCCGCGCCGCGGCGCCCGCGCTCCGCGTCGGAGTGCGGGCCGGAGGGGTGGAGGCGGCCTGTGCCGCTTCGGCCAGCCGGCGCTGGGCGGTGCCGCGCCAGAGATGGCAGATCGCGAGGGCGAGGGCGTCCGCGGCATCCGGGGGACGCGGCACCTCCGGCAGCTGCAGCAAGCGCCGTACCATCGCCCCGACCTGGCCCTTCTCGGCCCGGCCGCTGCCGGTGACGGCCGCCTTGACCTCGCTGGGCGTGTGCAGCGCGACCGGGAGCCCGCGTCGCGCCGCGCAGACGATGGCGATCGCGCCGGCCTGGGCGGTGCCCATGACCGTGCGCACGTTGTGCTGGCTGAAGACCCGCTCGACGGCGACGGCGTCCGGCCCCAGCCGCTCGAGCCAGTCCTCGACGGCCCGCTCGACGGTGACGAGGCGGGCACCGACACTGTCGTCTGAGGACGTGCGGACGACCGCCACCTCGACGAGGCGCAGCGGCCTGCCCGGGGAGCCCTCGACGATACCGAGACCACACCTCGTCAGCCCGGGGTCGACACCGAGCACCCGCACGAGCACCTCCCACCCGAACACCAGTTCGAGCGCGAGCCTAGCGGGTCGCTCCGGCGCCTGCCGCCCGCCACGCCGTCATGGCAAGGGATCGCGGGTCATCCGACCCTGTCCATGATCTCGTCGGAGACATCGTAGTTGGCGTACACGTTCTGCACGTCGTCGCAGTCCTCGAGGGCCTCGATGAGCTTGAACACCCGCTTCGCGCCGTCCACCTCGAGCGGGACACTGACGGTGGGGAGCCAGCTCTGGTCGGCGGACTCGTAGTCGATGCCGGACCCCTGCAGGGCCTCGCGCACGGTCACGAGGTCGCCGGCCTCGCTCACCACCTCGTAGGATTCGCCGAGGTCGTTGACCTCCTCGGCGCCGGCGTCCAGCACGGCGGCGAGGACGGCGTCCTCGCCGAGGTCGTCGTCAGGGTGGTGGGTGCCGTCCTGACTGAGGCCCTGCTTGGGCACCATGACGACGCCCTTGCGGTTGAACAGGTACGCCACAGAACCCGGGTCGGCCATCGACCCGCCGTTGCGGGTGATGGCGGTACGGACGTCCGAGGCGGCACGGTTGCGGTTGTCGGTGAGGCACTCGATGAGGACCGCGATGCCGTTCGGGGCGTAGCCCTCGTACATGATCGTCTGCCACTGGGCCCCGCCGGCCTCCTCGCCGGAGCCGCGCTTGACCGCGCGGTCGATGTTGTCGGCGGGGACGGAGTTCTTCTTCGCCTTCTGGATCGCGTCGTAGAGCGTGGGGTTCGCCGCGGGGTCTCCGCCGCCGGTACGGGCCGCCACCTCGACGTTCTTGATCAGGCGCGCGAACAGCTTGCCGCGCCGGGCGTCGACGATCGCCTTCCTGTGCTTGGTCGTCGCCCACTTCGAGTGGCCCGACATGTGGCCTACCCCTCCTCGTCGTCGCTGCCCACGCCGGCCACAGCGGCGGCGCCAGCTCCGGCGCGGACCATCGCCACGAACAGCCGGTGGACGCGATCGTCCCCGGTGAGCTCCGGGTGGAAGGCCGTGGCGAGCAGACTGCCCTGGCGAACGGCCACGATCCTACCGGCGGCCGGCCCCTCCCGGACTTTGGCGAGCACCTCGACGCCGGCGCCGCAGGCTTCGACCCAGGGCGCCCTGATGAACACCCCGCGCAGCGGTCCCCCCTCGATCCCCGCGAAGTCGAGGTCGCCCTCGAACGACGCGACCTGACGGCCGAAGGCGTTACGCCGCACCAGGACGTCGAGGCCGCCGATCGTCTCCTGTCCCTCGGCGCCGTCGATGAGCTTGTCGGCGAGCATGATCATGCCGGCGCAGGAACCGTACACGGGCATCCCCGCACGTACCCGCTCGCGCAGCGGATCGAGCAGCTCGAACGCCCTCGCGAGCTTGCCCACGGTGGTCGACTCCCCGCCCGGCAGGACGAGCGCGTCGACAGCGTCGAGCTCGGCGGGACGCCGGACCTGGGCGACGTCGACGCCCGCACCGCGCAGCGCGCGCACGTGCTCGCGGACGTCACCCTGGAGCGCAAGGACCCCGACGGAGGGTCTCGGCGTGCGGGTGGTCACCAGCCGCGCCCCGCATACCGCTGGTCGGCCGGCAGCGCCTCCACGCTGAGGCCGGCCATCGCCTCGCCGAGCCCCCGCGAGACCTTGGCGATCACGTCCGGGTCGTCGTAGAAGGTCGTCGCCTTGACGATCGCCGCGGCGCGGCGCGCCGGGTCGCCGGACTTGAAGATCCCCGAGCCCACGAAGACCCCCTCGGCGCCGAGCTGCATCATCAT
>JBOHCZ010000156.1:0-13688 GCA_050699195.1 Streptomycetales bacterium | reverse complement strand
CGTCAGGCGTGCCCGGCGACTCCGGCGGCCCCTCCGGTGACGCCGTAGGCCGTCCAGGTTCAGTACACCAGTGCCTGCGCACCCTCGGCGCTGACCTCGGACACGAAGACCTGGGCCCCGGCGATCCGGACCCCGGGGATCACGCCGTCACCGGTGATCTCGCGCCGGGCCGCGCACTGCGAGCACAGCGTGACCGTGCCGCCGGCGACCACCGCGTCGAGCAGCTCGTCGAGCGGGGCGGAGTGCGGAAGCTCGAACTCCTTGGCCCGCCCGGGCAGCGCGAACCACGCGGACTCGCCGGTGAGCCAGAGCGAGACATCGACGCCGCTGGCGACCGCCGTGGCGGCGACCGTGAAGGCCTGCGCACACCGCTCGGGGGCGTCGGACCCTGCGGTGGCCTTGACGATGAGCGTCCGTGCCATGCCTCGACAGTAGACGAGCCCGCCCCCCGCCGATATGCACCTACTGGCGAGATCCAGCGTGCGCCACCCCGCCGGAATGTCCATATCGGCGGTTCCGGGCCGCGCACTAGACTCCGGGTCGTGCTCCAGACCGTCTGCCGGAGTTGAGTCGCATGCAGATCACTCCCGACCTGCACCCCGATGTCGTCCCGATCGCCTTCCTGATCGGCACGTGGGCCGGGGCGGGGGTCGGCGGCTACCCGACGATCGAGGACTTCCGCTTCGGTCAGGAGGTTGCCTTCACCCACGACGGCCGCCCCTTCCTCTCCTACACGTCGAGGTCCTGGCTGCTCGACGAGGCGGGCGGGAGGGTACGGCCGCTGGCGAGCGAGACCGGTTTCTGGCGGCCCCGCCCCGGTGGCGAGATCGAGCTGCTGCTCGCCCACCCCACCGGCTTCGTCGAGGTGTGGCTGGGCACCGTCGACGGCGCCAAGATCGAGCTGCGCACGGACGCCGTGCTGCGTACCGCCTCCGCCAAGGAGGTCAGCGCGGGCCACCGGATGTACGGGCTGGTCGAGGGCGACCTGCTCTGGGCCTACGACATGGCGGCCCAGGGACAGCCGCTCCAGTCCCACCTGTCCGCGCGCCTCAAGCGTGTGATCTAGCGCCAAACGATCATCACGGTCCTGGTTGACCTGTCTTCTGTATGGACCATAAGGTCTGCAGACCATCATCGTGGCGCGGAAGGTCCCGCCTGGCCGTGCGCTGGGCAACTCTCCATGCCGGACGTTCGGAGGTGACTAGGCATGGACTGGACAGAGCTCAGCGGCAGCCGGGTGTCACGGCGGACACTGTTGAAGTTCATGGGGGCGAGCGCGGCGGCGGCCGGGTTAGCGGCCTGCGGTCAGGGCGCACCCCAGGGCGGGGGTGGTAGCGGACCCGTACAGAAGGGCGGGACGCTCAACGCCGGGTGGTTCTTGACGGAGTTCGAGAACCTGATGCCTCAGCTCATCGAGCTGGGCGTGGAGATGGAAGCGGCGTGCAACATCTTTGACGGCCTCACCCGGTACACCTCGAGCTTCGACATCGAGGGGGCCCTCGCCGAGTCGTGGGACGTCAGCAAGGACGGCCGCACCTACACGTTCCACCTGCGGCGCGGCGTGAAGTGGCACAGCGGGGACGCCTTCACCGCCGACGACGTGCTCTTCACCTACGATCTCGTGAGCGACCCGAAGTTCGGTTCCGCGCACATCAGCAAGGTCGAGCCGGTCAGCTCCGTGGAGGCTCCCGACGACCACACGGTGGTCTTCCACCTCAAGTCGCCGCTCACTCCCTTCCTCGGCATCGTCAGCAACTTCCCGGGCCGGGCCCTCACTCCGGTGAGCAAGAGCGCGTACGAGCAGATGGGGCGGAGCGAGTACAACCTGAAGCCGGTGGGCACCGGGGCGTTCCGGGTCGCCGAGCACACCCGCGGCCAGCAGCTCGTCCTGGAGAGGTTCGCGGACTACTGGGACCCGAAGGTGCCGCTGCTCGACAAGGTGGTGATCAAGAACATCCCCGAGGGCACCACGGTCAACTCCGCGCTGCAGGCGGGCGACATCGACTTCGTCAACCACCCGCCGCCGCAGTTCGTGTCCACGCTGGAGGGCAACCCCAACTTCACGGTCCCGCGCAGGCCGGGCCCCAACTGGCTGGGCCTGCTGATGAACTACAACAACCCCGACGTCGAGTTCCTCACCGACCCCAAGGTACGGCTGGGCCTGTCCAAGGCCATCGACCGGGAAACCCTTGCGGAGAAGGCCTTCTTCGGCCAGGCCATCGCGTCCTACGGGGTGCTCAACCCGGCGGTGAAGTGGGCCTACCGCCCGGACAAGCCCAAGACCCTGGGATACGACCTCGCCGAGGCGAAGCGGTTGCTCTCCGAGGCGGGCGTCACGGGCAAGCGGATCCAGTTGATGGGCCCTTCTGAGGAACAGCGAGAGATCGAGGTGCTCGCCGACATGCTCTCCAAGGCCGGGGTCAAGGTCGACCTCGACCTCGTCGAGGAGACCGTGTACCTCACCCGCCGGGACGAGAGCAACTACCAGCTCATCCACTCGGGCAGCGTGACGGACTTCGACCCGGACGAGTCCACCTACCTATTCTTCCACACCGGCGAGGACCTCAACAACTTCGGGTACTCCGACCCGAAGTCCGACGCGCTGCTCGAGGCGCAGCGGCGGGAGCCCGACGAGGGCAAGCGCGCGGAGGCCCTGGCGCAGGTCGAGGACCAGCTCGTGGAGGACGTCGCCGCGGCGTTCACGGTCCACCTTGAGGACCTCGCGGCGTTCAGCACCAAGGTTCAGGGCTTCGACCACATCCCCGAGCTGAGACCGTTCCACACGGTGTGGGTGGACGAGGGGTAGCCGGCACTCTCCTCTCTGACCGAATGGCGAGGCCTGCCCAGTGATCCTCTACGTCGCGAAGCGCCTGCTCCACGCCCTGTTCGTGGTCGTGGCGGTGGCGACTGTGGTGTTCTTCATCGCCCACCTGATCCCCGGCGATCCGGTCCAGGCGATCCTGGGCCCCGAGTCCAGCGGGCAGGCCGCCGCGAACGTGCGCCGTCGCCTCGGGCTCGACCAGCCGCTGGGCATCCAGTATCTGAGCTACCTCAAGGGTGCCGTGACGCTGGACCTCGGCCAGTCCTTCTTCACCGACGAGCCGGTCGCGCGGGCCATCGCCGACGCGTTTCCGCGGACCATGAGTCTCACGGTGGTGGCCTTCCTGTTCGGCATATTCACGGCGATCCCGCTGGGCATCATCGCCGCCGTTCGCCGGTACCGCTGGCAGGACAACGTCGCCAGCGTGGTGGCCTTCCTCGGCATCAGCATGCCGTCGTTCTGGTTCGGGATCCTGCTCATCATCGTGTTCTCGGTGCAGCTTCGGTGGCTGCCGTCGTTCGGGTACGAGCCGCTCTCCGCCGGGTTCGTGCCGTGGCTGTCGAGGCTGGCCCTGCCCGCGATCGCCCTGGGCCTGCTCTACGGGGCGATCGTGACCCGGATCACGCGCGGCAGCATGATCGAGGTACTCGGCCAGCCCTACATCCGCACCGCCCGGGCCAAGGGGATGCGGGAGAGCGTGATCCTCGTCAAGCACGCCCTGCCGAACGCGCTCATCCCGATCGTGACGGTCGGCAGCATCCAGCTGGCGCTGCTGCTGTCGGGTGCGGTGGTCATAGAGACGGTGTTCGCCATTCAGGGGCTGGGCCGGGAGCTGGTGGGCGCGGTGATCAGCCGGGACTATCCGCTGATCCAGGGGACGGTCCTGCTCATCAGCGTGGTCTTCGTCCTCACCAACCTCGTCACGGACATCCTCTACGCCGTCATCAACCCGCGGATCCGTCTCGAGGGAGGTGAGTGACGTGGGAGAGTCCGGACAGATCTGGCACCGTCTGAGGCAGGACAAGAAGGCCGTGGTGAGCCTGGTCGTGCTGGTCCTGCTGGTGTTCGTGGCGGTCCTCGGCCCGTTCGTGGTCCCCTACGACCCGAGGGCCCAGGACTTCGACATCCTGCAGTCTCCGAGCCTCCAGCATCCGATGGGGACCGACTCCCTGGGTCGTGACGTGCTGAGCCGGGTGATAGCGGGGGCCCGGGTGTCGGCGATGGTCGGGCTCGGTGTGGCGTTCGTCGGCATGCTCATCGGCGTCACGCTGGGACTGCTTGCGGGTTTCTTCGGTGGCCGGGTCGACGACGTCATCAGCCGGTATGTCGACCTACAGTGGGCGTTCCCCGAGCTGATCCTGGCGATCGCGCTGATCAGCGTCTTCGGTGCCGGCGTGGACAAGGTCATCATCGCCATCGCCTTCGCCTACGTCGATGACTTCGCGCGTCTGGCCCGCGCGGAGGCGCTGCGGCTGAAACAGGAGGAGTTCGTGCTCGCGGCCCGCGTCACCGGGATCTCATCGCGGGGGATCATCACCGGCGAGATCCTGCCCAACGCGATCGGGCCGCTCGTGGTGCAGGCCACGATCGCCGTCGGGCTCGGCATCCTCGGGGAGGCGACCCTGACCTTCCTCGGCCTCGGCGTGGAGCCCAGCACCCCCACATGGGGGCTGATCCTGGAGGAGAGCCGTGACTTCTTCCAGCAGGCCTGGTGGCTGGGCGTCTTCCCCGGGCTGGCGATCGTCGTGACGGTGCTGTCGCTGAACCTGCTCGGTGACTCGCTGCGCGATGCGCTGGACGTCCGCGGTCCGGAAACAGTCTGAGAGTCGACACCATGAGCGTGCTTGAGGTCAGCGGACTGCACACCCACTTCGATACCGCGGGGGGGCAGGTCAAGGCGGTCAACGCGGTGGACCTGAGCATCAAGGAAGGGGAGATCCTCGGGCTCGTCGGTGAGTCGGGCTCCGGCAAGACGATGCTGGCGATGAGCGTGCTGCGGCTCGTTCCCCCTCCTGGCAGGGTCGCCCAGGGAAAGATCCTCTTCAGGGGCGACAACCTCCTCGAGCTGAGCGAGCAGCAGATGCGGGAGGTCCGCGGCGGCCGCATCGGCATGATCTTCCAGGACCCGATGACCAGCCTCAATCCGGTCATCCGGGTCGGCGAGCAGGTGGCGGAGTCCATCCGGCTGCATCAGGACGTGGGCGAGAGCACCTCGTTGTGGGCGGAGGCGGCGCGCAAGTTCCTGCCCTTCGGCCAGCGCAAGGGGGACGCCTGGGCGAGGGCGGTCGACATGCTGCGACTGGTGGGCATCCCGGACCCCGAGCGCCGGGCGCGCCAGTTTCCGCACGAGTTCTCCGGTGGCATGCGGCAGCGCGTGATGATCGCCATGGCGCTGTCGTGCAATCCCGATCTGCTGATCGCGGACGAGCCCACGACCGCCCTGGACGTGACGATCCAGGCCGAGATCCTGCGCGAGCTGCGACGGCTGGCGAGGCAGCTGGGCACGGCTGTGCTGCTCATCGCCCACGACCTCGGCGTGGTGAGCCAGGTCTGCGATCGGGTGGCGATCATGTACGCGGGAAAGATCTTCGAGGTGGCCCCCACCCGCGAGCTCCTCGACAATCCGCAGAACCCCTACACGCTGGGCCTCTTGCAGAGCCTTCCGGACCTCGACGCCCCCAAGGAGCACCTGGTGCCGATCGAGGGAACGGTCCCCGATCTGATCGGGTGGCAGCACGGCTGCCTGTTCTCGACGAGGTGCCCTGAGGTCATGGACGAGTGCCGGCGCACCGATCCCGAGTTGGTGTTCCTGCCTCCCGAACGCACCCAGCTGGAGCGCGACCACTGGTGCCGGTGCATCCGAAGGGAGCCGGGGCGCCATGATGCTCAGCGTTGAGGGGCTCACGAAACACTTCGTGGCCGGCGGAGCGATCGAGCGCCTGTTCGGGAGGACCTCGATCGTCAGGGCCGTCGACGGCGTCAGCTTCGAGCTCGAGAAGGGCAAGACGCTGGGGGTCGTCGGCGAGTCAGGCTGCGGGAAGACCACGCTGGCCCGCACCGTAGCTAGGCTGTACAGGCCGACCGGCGGGCGCATCGTGTTCGATGGCCGCGACATCACGAAGCTGAGTGAACGCGAGTTTCGTCCGATGCGGCGAAACATCCAGATGATCTTCCAGGACCCGCTCGGCAGCTTGAACCCTCGCCGCACGGTCGGCGAGATCGTCGAGAAGCCGCTCCGCGTCCACGGGATCGGGGACCGCCGGGAGCGCGCCGACGACGTGCTGCGGGCGGTAGGTCTGGAGCCGCGACGGTACCGGGATCGCTACCCCTACCAGCTATCCGGCGGTCAGGCGCAGCGGGTCGCCATAGCCCGGGCGCTGATCCTCGATCCTGCACTGATCATCGCCGACGAGCCGGTGAGCTCGCTGGACGTCAGCGTGCAGGCACAGATCATCAACCTGCTGCGGAAGCTGCAGCAGGAACGGGCCCTCACCTACGTGTTCATCAGCCACGACCTGTCGGTCGTCCGCCACCTCACGGACCACGTGATGGTCATGTACCTGGGCAAGGCCGTGGAGTTCGCGCCCACGGACCAACTTTTCCGCGACCCGCTGCACCCCTACACGGACGCACTGCTCAAGGCGGTGCCACGGATCCGTGGGAAGCACGAGCCGATCGAGCTCAGGGGACAACCCTCGAGTCCACTGCATCCGCCCGGCGGTTGCCCGTTCCATCCTCGGTGCCATGTGAAGATCGGCGAGGTGTGTGAAGCGGAGGAGCCGCCGCTCGTCGAGGCACGCGCCCGGCACCTCGCGGCCTGCCACCTCCACGGCTGACGCAACGTGGCCGGTCTTCGAGAGCAGATCAGCGAGGCCACTCCAGCGGGGGCCTAGACTTACCGCTCGTGAGGACCGACTGGCACCGGGAGCTGCGGGCGCGAGGCTATCGCCTGACCCCGCAACGGCAGCTGGTGCTCGAGGCCGTCACCACGCTCGAGCACGGCACACCCGAGGAAATCTGCGGCGAGGTCCGCAAGACCGCCAGCGGTGTCAACATCTCGACCGTCTACCGCACCCTGGAGCTGCTCGAAGACCTGGGCCTGGTGCGGCACACCCATCTCGGGCACGGCGCGCCGACCTACCATGCGGCGGGCGACAGCGAGCACCTGCACCTGGTCTGCCGGGACTGCGGAGGAGTGACCGAGACCCAAGTCGAGGCGGCGGAGGAGCTGGTGCAGCGGCTCTCACGCCAGCACGGGTTCGAGACCGATGTCCAGCACTTCGCGATCTACGGCCGCTGCGCCGCGTGCCGGAACCGCGACGGCGGAGAGTCGGGAGACGGAGCCGGCGCTGGGTAATCGGAGGCGGTCTCGCCGGATCGGCTGGCGCGGGGCGGCGGTGGCCGTGCTTACGCTGGCCGGTGCCGCTTTAGCGGGGGCCGAGCTGGGGATCACCGACGAGTTGCGTACGGTACTCGCCCGGGGGGTGGGCACGTCGGCGCCCGATGTCAGGGCGAGTGCCCCCGCCAGCCCGTCCAGTCCGCCGAGCGTTCCCCGTACGGCTACGACGGCACCCGAGACCCTCGACCCCCCGTCGAAGCCCCGGGCCGGCGAGCGCCGGGCGGGGGACACCTCGCCCGAGGCCGGCCGCCGTTCCCGCGACCAGCTCTCGCCCTGGGAGCGCAGGAGGCTGACCGCCGAGCGAGCGGTGGTGCTGCTGACCAATGCGGAGCGCGCCGAGGTGGGCTGCCGGCCGGTCAGCGTCGACACCCGGCTGCGCGCTGCCGCGCGTGGGCACAGCGCCGACATGGCCCTCCAGGGCTACTTCTCGCACCGCAGTCTCGAAGGGCTCACGCCGGGGGGCCGTGCCGGTGAGAGGGACTACGACGTGCTGTCGGGGGAGAACATCGCCCGGGGCCAGCCCCGTGCCGCCGATGCGGTGAGGGCCTGGATGCGGAGCCCGGGCCACCGCCAGATCATCCTCAACTGCGACGCCCGGTCGATCGGGGTCGGCGTGCGCTTCGGCCCGGGCGGTCCGTGGTGGACGCAGATGTTCGGGTACGAGTAGGGAACCGCGAGCGGATCCGGTGGCGGTCGGAATCTCGCCCGGCGATGTCTAGGCTGGGTACCGTGACCTACGCCAGCCCGCTGCTCGACCTGCCCAGGGCCGTTCCGGCCGATCCGCCTGACACCGGGGTCGCCGCGCACTACGGCCAGCCCCTGATCGAGCAACGCCGGCTCGCCGAGGGCAAGGGGTTCGTCGACCTCTCGCACCGCGGTGTCGTGCGGGTGGCCGGCCCCGACCGGCTGTCCTGGCTGCACTCGCTGACCAGCCAGCACCTCACCGATCTGCCGCCGGGCGGTGCCACCGAGGCGCTCGTACTGAGCCCCCACGGGCACGTCGAGCACGTCCTCGCCGTCGTCGACGACGGCGAGGCGACGTGGATGCACCTCGAGCCGGGGACGGCCGGCGCCCTCGTCGCGTTCCTGGACTCGATGCGGTTCATGCTGCGAGTCGAGGTTGCGGACGTCACGGCGGAACGCGCGGTCGGCTGGCTGCCCGCCGACGCCGGTGCGGCGACGGGTGCACCGGACGCACCGGTACGCCGTACGGAGCACGGCAGTGACGTGTTCCTGCCTCGCGCGGAGCTGGCCGCGTTCGCGGACGTGCTGGGGGACCCGGCGGGCGTGTGGGCCTACGAGGCGTTGCGGATCGCCGCGTGGCGCCCGCGGCTCGGCTTCGAGACCGACCACCGGACCATCCCGCACGAGGTGGGTTGGCTGGACTCCGCCGTGCATCTGGACAAGGGGTGTTACCGCGGGCAGGAGACCGTGGCGCGGGTCCACAACCTGGGCCGGCCGCCGCGGCGGCTGGTGTTCCTGCACCTCGACGGCAGCGACGACGTGCTGCCGCCGCACGGGGCACCTGTCGAGCTGGACGATCGCCGGGTGGGCTTCGTGACGTCGTCGGCGCGGCACTACGAGCTCGGGCCGATCGGGCTGGCGCTGGTGAAGCGCAACACCCCGGTCGGGGCCACGCTGCTCGCCGGCGGCGTGGCGGCCGCCCAGGAGGTCGTGGTCGCGGCGTGACTCGTCGACCTACCCGCTGATCGGCGTGCGTCCCGGGCGCTCAGGCGTCGAGGATCAGCGTGACGGGGCCGTCGTTGACCAGCGACACCGCCATCATGGCGCCGAATCGCCCGGTCTCCACGTGCGCCCCGCGCCGGCGCAGCGCCTCGACCACCGCGTCCACGAGTGGCTCGGCCACCGGCCCGGGCGCGGCCGCCCCCCAGGACGGCCTGCGCCCCTTGCGGGTGTCGGCGTAGAGCGTGAACTGGCTGACGACCAGCAGCGGGGCGCCGAGGTCGGAGCAGGAGCGCTCCCCGTCGAGCACCCGCAGCCCCCAAACCTTGTCTGCGAGCCTGTCGGCGCGCTCGGGCGTGTCGTCGTGGGTCACGCCCACGAGCACCACGAGCCCCGGCCGGTCGATGCGGCCGACGGTCTCCTCGCCGACGGATACGCTCGCTCTGGTCACTCGTTGGACGACAGCGCGCATGGAAGGGCATTCTGCCGGTAAGGGAGCATGGCACCATGCGGGGCATGCCAGCACGTACGCTGATCACCATCGCTCCTACCGGCGCGGAGGTCTCGAAGGCCGACGTCCCGGCGCTGCCCGTCACGCTCGACGAGCTGGTCTCGACGGCGAAGGCCTGCGAGGCGGCGGGTGCGGCGATGATCCACGTCCACATCCGCGACGCTAGCGCCCAGGCCACGCTCGATCTGGCCCGTCTCAAGGAGACCGTGGCGGCGCTGCGCCAGGAGAGTTCGCTCGTCGTTCAGCTCTCGACGGGAGGCGCTGTCACGGACCCGTACGAGGATCGGCTGCGGGTCCTCGACGCCGAGCCCGACAGTTGCTCGCTCACCTGCGGGACGGTGAACTTCGGCGACGACGTCTTCATGAACCCGTGGCCGTTCATGGTGGAGCTGTACCGCCGGACCCAGGAGCGCCAGGTCGTTCCGGAGTTCGAGCTGTTCGACCTCGGGCATGTGACGTCGCTGCAGCGCCTGCTGGACAGCTACGGACCGCCGTACGGCGGTCAGGTGCACTGCGATCTGGTCATGGGCGTCCCCGGTGGCATGGCGGGCAGTGCCGCCGCGCTCGTGGCCGCCGTGCAGGCGCTGCCTGCGGGTGCCTCGTGGTCCGCGACCGGCGTGGGCCGCACCACCCTGCCCGTCGCCTTCGCCGCCCTGTCGGCGGGCGGCCATCTCCGGGTGGGCATGGAGGACACCCTCAGCTACGCGAAGGGCCGGCCGGTGCGCGACAACACCGAGCTGGTCGAGCGCGCGGCGACGCTCGCGACGATCGCCGGGCGCCCGCCGATGGCGGTCCAGGAGGTTCGTGCGCTGCTAGGGATCAGGGATCGAGGGGGCCGCAGGTGATTCAGCCGATCCCCGGAGGGCGTCGGCGCATCGACCGCGTGCTGTCCGACGACTACCTCGCGGGGATGGACCGCCTCGGCCTGCTCGAGGTACGGGCCCTCCGTGACGAGGCACGGCAGGAGGAGGCCGACCTCTCCTACGTCCGCAGGCTGCTGCACGCCCGCATCGACATCGTGCGTGCCGAGCTGAGGCGGCGGGGTGCGGGAGCCGGCGGCAGCGTGGTCGACCAGCTCCCGGAGATCCTCGCCGACGGTCCGGGCAGGTCTGCCGGCTCGGCCCGGCACCTGACCGCGGGACCTTCGCGCGTGGGAGAGTACCGTCGCAGCGTCGAGCAGCTGCTCGCCGACATCGGGCTGTCCGACGTCGGCGCCCGCACCGACGGCGAGCTGCGGCAGGCGCTCGACCAGCTGACCGAGCACGAGCGGGCGGTGTCGAAGATCCGGCACGACGTCCAGCAGGTCACCGATGCCTGCAACGCCGAGATCGCCCGCCGCTACCGGGACGGCGAGGCCAGCGTCGACGACCTGCTCCGCGGCCCGTCCTGACCCCGTCCTGACCCCGTCCTGATCCTGCCCGGCCTGCCACCACCCCCGGCGCCGTCGTGACCGCACCGGCCGCACCCGCGGCTGCCGGATAGGCTGTCGGATCGTGTCCGAGCTGCCGGTGGTCGCCGAGGTCGTCAGGTCCGGGTTCGTCGAGGGACGCCATCGCGGCTCCGTCGTCGGGCTCGCTGCCGACGGATCGCGGATGTTCGTGGTGGGCGACGCCGACGTGCCCGTCCTGCCGCGCTCGTCCAACAAGCCCATGCAGCTGGTGGCGATGGTGCGCGCCGGGCTCGATGTGGACGGGGAGTTGCTCGCCATCGGCGCGGGCAGCCACGCGGGCGAGGCTCCCCACCGTGCGGCGGTACGCCGCATCCTGGCCGGAGCCGGGCTCGAGGTCAGCGCGCTGCGTACGCCGCCCGCGTGGCCGCTCGACGACATGGAGCGCGAGGCGTACCTCCGTGCGGGCGAGGAGGCCTCCCGCATCGCGATGAACTGCTCGGGCAAGCACGCCGCGATGCTGGCCACGTGCGTGGTGCGAGGCTGGCCCACGGAGTCCTACCGCGACCCGGACCACCCGCTGCAGGTGCTGATCCGGGAGACGATCGAGGAGCTGGCAGGTGAGCCGGTCGCGTCGGTCGCCGTCGACGGGTGCGGCGCGCCGGTCTTCCCGATCAGCCTCGCGGGGCTCGCGAGGGCGTTCCGCACCCTGGTGCTCGCGGCGCCGGGCACCCCGGAGGCCCGGGTGGCCGCCGCGATGCGGGCCCACCCGATGTACGTGGCGGGTTCACGCCGTGCCGACACGCTGCTGATGAACGGCCTGCCGGGGCTGCTCGCGAAGGGCGGAGCCGAGGGCGTGCGGGCCGTCGCGCTCCCGGACGGGCGGGCCGTCGCGCTCAAGATCGAGGACGGCGCGGAGCGGGCGTGCGGCCCGGTGCTTGCCGCTGCCCTGCAGCGCGTTGGTGCGGCTGCCGTGTTCGTCGGCGACGCGCCGGTGCTCGACGAGATCGGGATCGAGCCGGTGCTCGGCGGCGGCGTGCCGGTCGGCACGGTCCGCCCCACTGCCCTGGTCACAGGACCCGGCGAGGGTCACGCGGGCTGCGCGCCGCAGGCCGGCGCACTCGCCGCAGTGGTGCAGTCCGCCGGCGCCGCGGCGTCCGACAGCACGGTGTAGATCTCCCAGGGCGCACCGTCGGGGTCGCGCACCCAGACCTTGTCCTGCACGGCGTAGCAGCAGGTGACGTTCTCTTGGGTGTCCGTGAGGAGGCCCTGCCCGGCCAGCGCACTGGTCGCCGCGGCGACCTCACCGGGCGAGGAGACCTCCACGCCGAGATGGTTGAGCGTGCCGCCGGAGCCGGGATTCTCGATGAGGACGAGCTTGAGCGGCGGGTCGGCGACCGCGAAGTTCGCATAGCCGGGGCGCCGCTTGGCGGGTGGGGTGCCCAGCAGCTTGGCGTAGAACGCCGCGGCCGCGTCGACGTCGTCGACGTTGAGGGCGAGCTGAACGCGGGACATGGCAGTCCTCGATCCGTGGGCGTACGATATTGACAAACTTCAATGTAGAGAGGATATCGATGTTCGTCAATGAAGGGCTCAGCATGACCGCGACGGATCCGCTGCCGATCACCGATCTGCGGGCGTGCTGCGCGCCGTTGCGGGGTATTGGCCTCGAGCCCGACCGGGCCGCGCGGCTCGCGGCGGCCTTCCGGGCGCTGGCCGACCCGGTCCGGCTGCAGATCCTCAACCGGCTGCTCACCGCCCCGGACGGTGCAGTCTGCGCCTGCGACCTCGTCGAGCCGGTCGGTAAGAGCCAACCGACGGTGAGCCACCACCTCAAGGTGCTCCGCGAGGCCGGTCTGGTCGCCGCCGAGCGGCGTGGCACCTGGATCTTCTACTCAGCGGCGCCCGGGCAGCTCGAGGCGCTGACCCGGGTCCTGGGCCGCTGAGAGGCTGAGACGAACGTCACCCGTTTGCGCTAGCTATTGGCAAGCGAAGTGCTTGCTGTGGTTTATCATAGGGGCTGTGGCACTCAAGGTTGGCTCAGTCGGTGAATACATCCGTGAGCAGCGGCGCAACGCGCAGTACTCGCTTCGTCAGTTCGCCGAGGTCGCGGGGGTGTCCAACCCGTACCTGAGTCAGATCGAGCGGGGGCTGCGCAAGCCCAGCGCGGAAATCCTCCAGCAGATCGCGAAGGCCTTGCGGATCTCGGCGGAGACGCTCTACGTGCAGGCCGGGATCCTCGAGGAGCGCGGGGGCGACCAGGAGGTGCCTGCCGTGATCCTCGCCGACCCGTCGATCAACGAGCGGCAGAAGCGTGTGCTGCTCGAAATCTACGAGTCGTTCCGCAAGGAGAACGCCACCGAGACCGACGCCGAGATCGACACCGACATCGAGGCCGACACCGAGGCCGACACCACTCGTCACCACACACTGAGGAAGGGCCCGTCATCGTGATGACCCCAGAGCTGAAGAAGCTCACCGAGTCCAAGCCGTTCCACGCCGCGGCCGGGGCCGGCGACCTCGCGGCCGAGAAGCTCCGGGACTTCCAGGGCAAGCTCGTGACGCTGCAGAGCGAGGTGCCCTCCCGGATCGACGCGCTGCAAAGCGACGCCAAGGGCCTGCCGGCGCGCATCGTGGCGCTGCAGGCCGGAGCCCTCGCCCTGCCCCAGCGCGCGCAGACGTTCGCGGTGAGCCAGGTCGACAGGGCCGCCGAGGTCTATGGCGACCTGGCCAAGCGCGGGCGCAAGGTCGTGACCCGCGTGCGGCGCCAGAAGGCCACCGGAGAGCTCAAGTCCCACGCCAGGACCACGGTCGCCCGGGCCAAGGCCACGAAGACCACGGCCGGGCGCGGCGCGGTGAGCACCCGCAGGGCGGCCCAGGCCACCAC
>JBOHCZ010000155.1:0-3757 GCA_050699195.1 Streptomycetales bacterium | reverse complement strand
CGGGTGGCCGGCTCGTCGCCTGCGGCGCGGACACCGCCAGCCCCGCCGGGGTCGCCCATCTCGCGCCGATCGCCACCCTGCCCGAGGCGCGGGGCCGCGGCCTGGGTACGGCGGTGACCGCCTGGATGACGCGGCGTGTGCTGGCGGACGAGCCGCTGTGCACGCTCGCGATGTACGCCGACAACGACGGTGCGCGGCGGCTCTACCGGCGGCTCGGGTACCGCGAGGAGGCCTGGCTCACGAGCGCCCGGTTCGGCTGGCCGCAGGAGGTGGCCCGTCGCCCGCCGCGTCGACGCCGGCCTCCTTGCGCTGGGCCGGCGTGATGGGCGTAGGCGCGCCCGTGAGCGGATCGCTGCCCGACGCCAGTTTCGGGAACGCGATGACCTCGCGCATCGAGTCCGCCCCCGCCAGCAGCGCGCAGAGCCGGTCCAGGCCGAACGCGATCCCTCCGTGGGGGGGCGGCCCGAACGTGAAGGCCTCGAGGAGGAACCCGAACTGCGCCTCGGCCTCGTCCTTGGACATCCCCAGCACCCCGAACACCCGCCGCTGGGCCTCCGCGCGGTGGATGCGCATGGACCCGCCGCCGATCTCACTGCCGTTGAGGACGATGTCGTAGGCGTCGGAGAGGGCGTTCCCCGGGTCGTCCTGGAACCCATCCGCCCACTCCCGCGTGGGGGCGGTGAAGGGGTGGTGCACAGCGGTCCAGCGTCCCTCGCCGTTCTCCTCGAACATGGGGGCGTCCACGACCCAGACGAACTCCCAGCGGGACTCGTCGACGAGCCCGCAGCGCGACCCGATCTCGAGGCGCGCCGCGCCGAGCAGGGCGAGGGCGCCGGCCCGCTGGTCCGCTGCGAAGAGGATGCAGTCGCCGGGCCGGGCACCGGTCGCGCCAGCGAGGCCCTCGAGGTGCTCTGTGGAGAGGTTTCGGGCGACGGGGCCGCGCAGCTCGCCGTCCGCGCCGACGAGCACGTAGGCGAGCCCCCTGGCCCCGCGCGAGCGTGCCCACTCCTGCCAGCCGTCGAGCTCGCTGCGGGACTGCGACGCGCCGCCCGGCATCACGACCGCACCAACGTAGGGCGCCTGGAAGACCCGGAACGCCGTGCCGGCGAAGTACTCCGTGAGGTCGACGAGCTCGCACCCGAACCGCAGGTCTGGCTTGTCGCTGCCGTAGCGGGCCATCGCCTCGCCGTAGGTCATCCTGGGGATGGGCAGCGTCAGGCCGTAGCCGTGAATCTCCTTCCACAGCCGGGCAAGCACCTGCTCGGACACCGCGATGACGTCGTCCCGCCGGCAGAACGACATCTCGATGTCGAGCTGGGTGAACTCCGGCTGCCGGTCCGCGCGGAAGTCCTCGTCGCGGAAGCACCGGACGATCTGGTAGTAGCGCTCCATCCCTGCGACCATGAGCAGCTGCTTGAACAGCTGCGGCGACTGCGGCAGCGCGTACCACCTGCCGGGCTGCAGCCGCACCGGAACGAGGAAGTCCCTGGCGCCCTCGGGCGTGGACCTGGTGAGGTGGGGGGTCTCGACGTCGACGAAACCTCCCTCGTCCATGACCCGCCTGATGATGTGCGTGACCCGGGAACGCAGCCGGATGGCGCGGGCCGGGCCCTCACGCCGGAGGTCGAGGTAGCGGTAGCGCAGCCGGATCTCCTCGCCGACGCTCCCCGGGCCGGACCCGAGGGAGCCCTCGATCGGGAACGGCAGGGGCGCCGCTTCCGAGAGCACCAGCACGTCGTCGGCGATGACCTCGACGTTACCGGTCGGCAGGTCCGGGTTCTCGTTGCCCTCGGGCCTGCGGGCCACGCCGCCCGTGACCCCGATGCAGTACTCCGACCGCAGGTCATGCGCCACGTCGGGGTCGCGTATGACGACCTGTGCCACACCGGAGGCGTCGCGCAGGTCGATGAACGCCACGCCGCCGTGGTCGCGCCTGCGAGCCACCCAACCCGCGAGCGTCACCGTCGCGCCGGCGTGCTCGACGCGCAGCGAGCCGGCCTCATGCGTGCGGATCACGAGCACCTCTCCTCAGGGTGTGCGATCGCTCCTGGCGGGGTGCGCGCATCGTCACGTCCCACGCCGCGGGCCGGCCAGCGGTGCAGCCTCGGACAGCCAGGGGTTCGTCGACCGCTCCCGGCCGATCGTGGTCTCGGACCCGTGCCCACACAGCACGGCCGTCTCATCGGGCAGCGCCAGGCACACCCGGGCGAGTGAGCGCAGCATGGTCGGGTAGTCCCCGCCGGGGAGGTCGGTGCGCCCGATCGAACCGGAGAACAGCAGGTCACCGGAGAACAGCACGGGCGGGTCCTCGCCCTGCGCCGGCCCCCGGAACGCCACGGAACCCGGCGTATGGCCGGGAGCGTGGTCGACGGTGAGCTCGAGACCGGCGAGCCGCAACACCGCGCCGTCGGAGAGCTCCGCGATGTCGTCCGGCTCGGTCCACGTCAGGTTGTCGGCGAAGAGCTGCCGCGTCTCGGGGGACAGCCCCTTGAGGGGGTCGGCGAGCAGTTCGAGGTCACCCGGGTGGATGTAGGCGGGTACGCCGCGCGCCCCGCACACCGGGGTGACGGAGAACGTGTGGTCGAGGTGACCGTGGGTGAGCAGCACGGCGACCGGCTTGAGCTGATGCTCCCGCAGCACCTGGTCGAGCTGAGGTGTGACCTCGACACCCGGGTCGATGACGACGCACTCCTCACCTGGGGCCGGCGCGACGACATAGCAGTTGGTGCCGAAGGCTGCGGCGGGAAACCCGGTGATGAGCACGCTCGTCCTCGACTTCCGACGGGTGTGGGGACGGGTGGGGACGCTGTCGAGCGTACCGATCCCGGCCGCGCAACGGCGAACGCCGCGGCCGTGGCTCCCTACACTGTGCGCCAGTCCCGGACACCGGGCAGCACCACGGCTACCCAGCGCATACCTGTCATACACCCAGCCGTACACCAGCCGCAGAGGAGGGGCCGGAGTGGCCACCAGCAAGAAGCGTGCTCGCGAGCTGGCACGTCAACGCTACGAGCGCCAGCAGGCCCGGCGCGAGACCACGCGCCACAGGGCCAGGCAGCGCCACCAGATCCTCGCCTCCGCCCTCGCGGTGCTGCTCGTCGGCGGCGGCGTCTGGTTTCTCACGGGCCAACTCGAGGGACGCGGTGGGGACACGGACCTGGCTGCCGCCGGTGAGACGCCCTCTGCCGGCCCCAGCCCCAGCCCGACCGCACCGGAGCGGCCGACCGGGGACTGCACCTACACCAGGGTCCCCGAGCAGGGCGGGAACCAGGTGAGATACGTCGGCCTACCGCCCCGCCAGGTGGACCAGGAGATCCGCTACAGCGCGCGGGTCACCACCAACCACGGCCCGATCTCGATGGACCTCCAGACCAGCGCGGCGCCGTGTGCGGTCAACTCGTTCGCCTTCCTCGCGAACAAGGGCTACTTCGACGACACCCGCTGTCATCGCCTGCTCGTGGGCGCCTACAACGCCCTGCAGTGCGGCGACCCCTCCGCCACCGGCCGGGGCGGACCCGGGTACAGCTTTGCGGACGAGAATCTCGAGAACGCGGAGTACGAGCGCGGCGTGGTCGCGATGGCGAACAGCGGCCCGGACACCAACGCGAGCCAGTTCTTCATGGTGTTCGGCAAGGCGCCGTTCCCGCCGAACTACACACCCTTCGCGAGGATCACCTCGGGGCTAGACGTCCTGGAGAAGATTGCCAAGGCTGGTGTCACGGGGCCACGCAACGACACCCCGAAGACCAAGGTCGTC
>JBOHCZ010000154.1:0-10810 GCA_050699195.1 Streptomycetales bacterium | reverse complement strand
GCCGGGGGCCCCGCGGAGGCCGCGCGGCTCGTGGCCGGGGCCGCCGCGCGTGGCGCCCACCTGATCGCGGAGGAGCGGGTCGAGTTCGAACGCGAGCTCGCGGTCCTCGTCGCGCGCAGCCCGAACGGCCAGGCGGCGGTCTACCCGGTCGTGGAGACCGTGCAGGTCGACGGCATGTGCCGGGAGGTCTACGCGCCCGCGCCCGAGATGCCGGCCGACCATGTCGCGGCCGCGCAGCAGACCGCCCTGCACATCGCCGGGGCGCTGGACGTGACCGGCGTGCTGGCCGTCGAGATGTTCGAGACCAAGGGCGGTGTCGTGGTCAACGAGCTGGCGATGCGCCCCCACAACTCCGGCCACTGGACGCTCGACGGCGCGCGCACCAGCCAGTTCGAGCAGCACCTGCGGGCCGTGCTCGACCTGCCGCTCGGTGCGCCCGCCCCGCTGGCCCCCTGCACGGTGATGGTCAACGTCCTCGGCGGCGACGAGCCCGACCTCCACCGGAGGTACGTACACTGCATGGCGCGCGATCCCGAGCTGCGCATCCACGTGTACGGCAAGACGGTCCGCCCGGGCCGCAAGGTCGGGCACGTCACCGTGACCGGCGGCGACCTCGAGGACCTCCGCCAGCGGGCCCGGTATGCCGCCGCCTATCTCAGGGGAGAGATCTCGTGAGCCGCCCCGCCGACGGCCCGGTCGTCGGAGTCGTGATGGGCTCCGACTCGGACTGGCCCGTGATGGGAGCCGCCTCCGGGGTGCTCGAGGAGTTCGGCGTGCCCCACGAGGTGGACGTCCTGTCGGCGCACCGGATGCCCCGCGAGATGCTCGA
The DNA here is from genome assembly GCA_050699195.1 of Streptomycetales bacterium. Taxonomy (GTDB): domain Bacteria; phylum Actinomycetota; class Actinomycetes; order JBOHCZ01; family JBOHCZ01; genus JBOHCZ01. The sequence continues at coordinate 9,981 of JBOHCZ010000154.1, read as the reverse complement.
CTACGGCTCAGCGGCGGCCGGACGGGGCCTCAAGGTCATCATCGCGGGCGCCGGCGGGGCCGCCCACCTGCCCGGGATGCTGGCGTCCGTCACGCCGCTGCCGGTGATCGGGGTGCCCGTGCCGCTGGCGCACCTGGACGGGCTCGACTCCCTGCTTTCCATCGTGCAGATGCCCGCCGGCGTGCCGGTCGCCACCGTATCGATCGGCGGGGGACGCAACGCCGGGCTGCTTGCCGTACGGCTCCTCGCAGCGCACGACGCCGGGCTGCGCGCCCGGATGGCAGCCTTCCAGGAGGAGCTGACGGCTTCGGCCGTCGCCAAGGGCGCGAGCCTGCGGGCCCGGGCTCGCGAACCCTAGGCCCGGCTCTGCCCCGGCCCGGTCGAGTGTTCTCGCCTTCCTGAGTGCCTGGGCGTTCTAGGCTCGCGGCAGAGGGCATCTCGGGTGCTCGCCGTCGGAGGTCGACTGCACGAGAGGACGATGCGGCGTGGACTGGAAGCTCGAAGTGGTGGTGGTTCCCGTCACGGACGTGGACCGGGCGAAACGCTTCTACAGCGAGCAGGTCGGCTTCGTCGTCGACCACGACACCCGGATCGGCGACGAAATGCGCGTCGTGCAGCTGACCCCGCCCGGGTCGGCCTGCTCGATCGCTTTGGGCACGCTGCCCGTCGAGTCGGTGCCGGGCTCGGTCCAGGGCCTGCAGCTGGTCGTCGCCGACATCGAGGCCGCCCGGGCCGAACTGGTCAAGCGGGGCCTGGAGGTCAGCGAGGTCCAGCACTTCGACGGCGCCGACCGGGTTGATGGGCGGGGCGGGGAGTGGAACTCGTTCGTCTTCTTCAGCGATCCCGACGGCAACGGCTGGGCGGTGCAGGAGCGCCCCGGCCGCGGCTGACAACGCCGAACGCGCCGACGCGCGTGCCGTCCGACGCTGTCACCGATCACGCCCTAATGGCGGCCCAGGGCGCGGTAGGTCCAGCCTGCCGACCGCCAGCGCGCCGGGTCGAGCGCGTTGCGCCCGTCGACGATGCGGCGCTCCGCCACGACCCCCGACAGCACGGCCGGGTCCATGTCCCGGAACTCCTGCCACTCCGTGAGGTGCAGGACGACGTGCGCCCCGGCAGCCGCCTCGACGGCCGCCTCGGCGTAGGACAGCGTCGGGAACAGCCGGCGGGCGTTCTCGACGGCGCGGGGGTCGTAGACCGTGACTCCGGCGCCATGCAGCTGGATCATCGCGGCGACGTTGAGGGCGGGCGAGTCCCGGATGTCGTCGGAGTTGGGCTTGAACGCCGCGCCGAGCACCGCGACCCTCCGGCCGAGGAACGATCCACCGACCAGCTCACGCGCCAGGTCGACCATCCGGGCCCGGCGGCGCATGTTGATCGCGTCGATCTCCCGGAGGAACGACAGCGCCTGGTCGACCCCGAGCTCCTCGGCACGTGCCATGAAGCCCCGCAGATCCTTGGGCAGGCAGCCCCCGCCGAACCCCAGGCCCGCGTGCAGGAACCGCCCGCCGATGCGGTCGTCGTAGGACAGCGCCTCGGAGAGCTTGGTCACATCGGCCCCGCTGGCCTCGCAGATCTCGGCCATGGCGTTGATGAACGAGATCTTCGTGGCCAGAAACGCGTTTGACGCGGCCTTGACCAGCTCCGCGGTCGGCAGGTCGGTGACGACGAGCGGGACGCCGGTGCCCAGAACCGGCGCGTAGACCTCGCGCAGCAGCCGTTCGGCCCGCTCGGAACCGACACCGATGACGAGCCGGTCCGGGCGAACGGTGTCCTCGACGGCGTGGCCCTCACGCAGGAACTCCGGGTTCCACGCCAGCTCGGCATGCTCGCCGGCTGGTGCCAGCCCCGCGAGCCGCTCGGCGAGCCGGGCCGCGGTGCCGACGGGCACGGTCGACTTCCCCACCACCAGGCACTCGCCGCGCAGCAGCGGTGCGAGCCCCTCGATCAGGCCCTCGATTTGGCTGAGGTCCGCCGCGAACCCCCCAGTGACCTGCGGTGTGCCGACACAGACGAAGTGCACCGCGCCGAAGGCGGCGACCTCCTCGTAGGACGTGGTGAAGCGCAGCCGGCCGGTCTCGACGTGCTTGCGCAGCAGCGGCTCGAGGCCGGGCTCGTAGAACGGGATCCGGCCCTCTGACAGCGTGTCGACCTTCGCTGGGTCGACGTCCATCCCGACCACCTCGTAGCCCAGCTCGGCCATGCAGGCCGCGTGGGTCGCCCCGAGATAGCCGGTGCCGAGAACGGTGACGCGCTGTGTCACGAGGACCTGCTTCCGACGGTGATCTCCGCTGCCGCGACGCCTGGGCGTGGCGATGCTACCTGTCCTCCCGGTGGCGCTGAGCTGACCTCCGGGTGGACCCCAGTGGGCCCAGCCGGGCCTGCGTACCATCGTGGCAGTTCGAACGCACCTACGAGCCACGCACCACCCTGCCCCCGACCAGGAAGGCCGGCCGCCGGTGGACAGCCATTTCGACCTCTTCGTACTGCCGGAGGAACACCAGATGCTCCGGGAGGCGGTCTGGGCGCTGGCGGAGGAGAAGATCGCCCCGCACGCCGCGGAGGCGGACGAGAAGGGCGAGTTCCCGCAGGCCGCCTACGACGCGCTGGTGCACAGCGACTTCCACGCGGTGCACATTCCCGAGCAGTACGGCGGCCCCGGGGCCGACGCCCTGGCGACGTGCATCGTGATCGAGGAGGTCGCGCGGGTGTGCGCCTCGTCGTCGCTGATACCGGCGGTCAACAAGCTCGGGACGCTGCCGCTCATCCTCGCCGGTTCGGAGGAGCTGAGGAAGCGCTACCTCGCCCCGGTCGCGCAGGGGGCGATGTTCTCCTACGCGCTGTCCGAGCCGGAGGCCGGCAGCGACGCGGTGGCGATGCGCACCCGCGCCGTGCGCGACGGTGACGGTTACCTGCTCAACGGTGTGAAGCGCTGGATCACCAACGCCGGGGTGTCGGAGTACTACACGGTCATGGCCGTCACAGATCCCGACGCGGGGTCGCACGGGGTCTCGGCCTTCGTGGTGCACAGGGACGACGAAGGTTTCTCCTTCGGGGCGCCCGAGAAGAAGCTCGGCATCAAGGGCTCACCCACCCGGGAGCTGTACTTCGACAACGTCAGGCTCAGCGAGGATCGCCGGATCGGGGCCGAGGGCACCGGGTTCGCCACGGCGATGCGCACCCTGGACCACACCCGGATCACCATCGCCGCGCAGGCGCTCGGCATCGCCCAGGGCGCACTCGACTACGCGACGGGCTATGTCAAGGAGCGCCGCCAGTTCGGCAAGCCGGTCGCCGAGTTCCAGGGCGTCCAGTTCATGCTCGCCGACATGGCGATGAAGCTTGCGGCGGCCCGCCAGCTGACCTACGCCGCGGCGGCGAAGTCCGAGCGTGACGACGCCGATCTCACGTTCTTCGGCGCGGCCGCCAAGTGCTATGCCTCCGACGCCGCCATGGAGATCACGACGGACGCGGTGCAGCTGCTCGGGGGGTACGGGTACGTCAAGGACTACCCGGTCGAGCGCATGATGCGAGATGCCAAGATCACCCAGATCTACGAAGGCACCAACCAGATCCAGCGCGTGGTGATGGCCCGCCAGCTGCTGGGCTGAGGCGCGGGGCGCAGCCCAGCAGCCGGCGATGCGTCGGCGACTCAGTCGGGCAGTACGGACCGTGGCACCGGGCGGTCCTCCTGGAGGGCGTTGAACATCGTCAGCGCCGCCTCGCGGTCCCACCGGACGACAGAGCCGGCCACCGGCACGGTCTCGGTCCCCGCGACCGGCACCGTGGTCCTGATGCCCTTGCCGCCGCTGACGCTGCGCATGGCGAACGCGAACCACAGCAGGTCGTGCAGATGGTCACCGCGGTCGACGGCCATCGAGTCGACGCCGCTCTGCGCGAGCGGGATGCTGCGGAACGGGTTGAGCAGCACCCCGGGGCTCGTCGCCTTCTGCAGGAGCGCTCCGAGGAACTTGCGCTGGTTCTCGACCCTGTCCAGGTCCCCCATGGCGAAGTTCCGGGTGCGCACGTACCCCAGCGCGTCCCCGCCCTTGAGGGTCTGGCATCCGGCGGCCAGGTCGATCCCGGCCTTCGGGTCCTCGAGGGGCTCGTCGAGGCAGACCCGCACTCCGCCCACGGCGTCGACGGCCTGGACGAACCCGCCGAAACCCACCTCGAGGTAGTGGTCGATGCGGATGCCGGTGACGGTCTCGACCGTACGCGTGAGCAGCCTGGGGCCACCGAACGCGAAGGCCGCGTTGAGCTTGTTGCGGCCCTGCCCGGGAATGGGGACGTAGGAGTCACGGGGGAGGCTGACGAGCGTCGGCTTCCCGCCGCCCGAGGGGATGTGCAGCAGCATCATCGTGTCGGTGCGCCGCCCGGCGGCGTCGCCGGTCGCGAACTCCCTCTTCTGCCTCGCCGTGAGCCCCTCACGGCTGTCCGACCCGACGAGCAGCCAATCCTGCCCTGGCGTCTCCGCCGGGCGGCCCTCGGTGTCGGGGAGGGCGTCCACCCTGTGCAGCTTGGAGTCGAAGTACGCGTACCCCCCCACGAGCAGGATGAGGATCACCACGAGCACCGTGGTCATCCGGCGGCGGAACCGGCCCGGATGACTGGTCCGGGGGGAGTACATGGGCGGACGGCTCGATGGCACCGTGCGGGGCCGGCGCTCGCGGATGTCCTCGTGGGGTGTGCCGCGGAGGACGGCCGTCGGCTCGCCGGCGCCGCCTCGACGCTGGTCGCCGCGGGACCACCCATCAGGCCAGTTGCTCATGGCAAAAACCTTGCAGTCGGGTGTTTCGGTGGCAAGGACCACCGCCCGCACGGGGGTACGGGGGCGTGGCGGGGGAGTCTAGCGGGCGGCTCACACCGCCCTCCTGCCGCCCCCGCGACTCTAGCGAGGGCTCGGCCCGCAGGCGTTCTCGGCCGCGGTGTCCGCGGTGATCTCCGGGGACCCGCCGCCTTCCTCGCGCCCTTCCGCCGGTGGCGGGTCGCCGTCCCGGGTGGACCCCGGGTGGGGTTGCCCGCTGGTGCTCCCGGGCGCGGCGGACCCGCCCAGCGCGCGGTCCTCACGGACCGCCTCGAACAGCGCCCCGGCGGCGTCGTCGTCCCAGCGGACGGTCGATCCGACGCCCGGCACCCGGTGGTCGAGATCTCTCACCGGCATGGTGACGAAGCTGACGCCGGACGCCGTCAGGTCGCGCAGCCGCATCGCCAGGTCCGTCATGTCGCCTGTGGTCAGGCCGCTGTCGGTGTCGAGGGACTCGGCCGCGGCGTACACGAACTCCCGGAGCTTCCCGGGGTCGAGCAGCATACCGGTGCTCAGCGCCCGGTCGAACATCGCCGCGAGGAACTTCTGCTGCCGTTCGATGCGGCCGATGTCGCCGGTGGCGTCCACGTGCCGCGACCGGACGTAGCCGAGCGCCTCCTCGCCGGTCAGGTGGGTCGTGCCGGCCGGCAGGTCGAGCCCCGCCTGCTCGTCGCGCAGCGGCCGCGGCGTACAGACGTCGACGCCTCCCAGCGCGTTGACCATATGGACGAACCCGGGGAAGTCGACCTCGATGTAGTGGTCGACGCGGATACCCGTGATGTGTTCGATCGTGCGCACTGTGAGCTGTGGACCGCCCAAGGAGTACGCCTCGTTGAGTTTGGTGCGCCGGGCATCGTGCCGATCCCCCTCGCCGTCGGTGTGGGCGGGGATCTCGACGTAGGAGTCCCGCGGGAAGCTCACCAGCAGCACCTCGTCCCGCCGTTCCGACACGTGGATGAGGATGATCGTGTCGGAGCGCTGCCCCGCCGCGGCGTCGGCGGCGCTGCCGGTGTGCAGTTCGCGCAGCGTCTTCGGGTCGATGCCCTGGCGGGTGTCGGACCCGACGAGCAGGTAGTTCGTCGACTCCTCGACGGTCTTCGCGGGCCGGTGTGGCATGCCGGAGAAGACGTCGATGCGGTGGATCCGTCCGGTGGCGCCGTTCACCAGCCACCACAGCGCGGTGCTGGTCCCGAGGATGAGCAGGGCCACGATACCGGCGGCCAGCGTGAGGAGCCTCCGCGTCCGGCTCCCCCGGGGTAGGTTGTTGGGCACGTCGCCGGGCAGCCGGCCGGTGGCGGGCTCGGCCACAGGGTCAGGAGTGGGCTGGTCGGGGGGAGGTTCTCCGGGGTGCGGGGACATCGGTCGCGGAACCTCCCACGGGAGAGAGCCGTCGGGCGACCGTGCGATGTCGGGAGGGTCGTCGCCAGCCTCCGCGTCGCGCGCCCTGGAGTGTCTGGTTACAGTAACGTTTCGCTGCGATGACAGGTTCCCGGACACCAGACGAGCGGCCCGCCCAACGCCCATGGCCGGCCGTGTCCGTCGTCATGCCCGTGCTCAACGAGGCCCGTCACCTGCGTTCCGCGGTCGAGCACGTACTGCAGCAGGACTACCCAGGCGTGCTCGAGGTCATCATCGCCCTCGGGCCTTCCGACGACGGCACCGACCGGATCGCCGCTGACCTGGTCGCCGGCGACCGGCGGGTGCGGTGCGTGCCGAACCCGAGCGGCTGCACGCCGAACGCGCTCAACGCCGCCATCGCGGCGGCCGGGCACGACATCGTGGCCCGGGTCGACGGGCACGGCATCCTGCCGCGCAACTACCTCAGAGCGGCGGTCGAACTGCTCACAGACACCGGTGCCGACAATGTCGGGGGCATCATGCACGCGGAGGGCACCGACGCGTTCGAGCGGGCGGTCGCCTGTGCCATGACCTCCCCGCTCGGGGTCGGCAACGCGCGCTTCCACACGGGTGGGACGGCCGGTCCAGCGGACACCGTCTACCTCGGGGTCTTCCGGCGGCACACGCTGGTCCGGCTCGGCGGCTACGACGAGGGCTTCCAGCGTGCCCAGGACTGGGAGCTCAACTACCGGATCCGGGCGGCGGGCGGGCTCGTGTGGTTCTCGCCGCGGCTGCGTGTCTCCTACCGGCCGCGGCCCACCGTGGGCGCGCTCGCCCGGCAGTACTTCCACTACGGCCGGTGGCGGCGTGTCGTGATCCGCCAGCACCCGAGCTCGGCGAACCTGCGCTACCTGGCCCCGCCCGCGGCGCTCGTCGGTGCCATCGCGGGCTGCGTGGTCGCCCTGTTCGGCCAGCCGCTCGGCTGGGTGCTGCCCGGCGGCTACCTGGCCGGCATCCTCAGCGGAGCGGCGTGGGAGGGTCGCCGCCTCGACTGGCCCGCACGCGTCCGGCTGCCTGTCGTCCTCGCGACCATGCACGGATCGTGGGCGGTGGGGTTTCTCACCAGCCCACGCAGGCTGGCAGCAGCGACCGGGCCCGCAGAGCGTGAGACGCAGGCGAAAGTCTCGTGAGAACGCACCCGAGGAGCCCGGTCGGCCACACCGGCCCGGGCTCGCCGAGCCTGCCCCCCGGCGCGGCCCCCCGGATTCGAGTGCGGGACGGAGCAGGGCGGGGACCCTCTAGGATGGGTGCTGCCTCCCCGTCGACCGGCTGCGCGTACCGGTTGGAACGGGGTCGCCCGACCGGCGCCGTGTCGCGCAACGAGCGCCAGGCCGGTGAGCTGGAGGAGGGGGAAGGCCGCAGCGGGGACGCGGTGTGCGCGTCGGAGCAGCCCGTCCGGCCCTCGCCCTTCGGGACCACTAACTCGTCGCGCCCCCGGTGATGGCTCGTGCACGGCGTGGGGAGCGGCAGGCGGAGGTGTTGCACAGCGTGTACGTCGCCCACTGTCCAGACTGTGATCGCGAATGAGCGTTCGTGAGTCGGAGCGGGCCGCCCAGGCGTCCAGGGTGCAGGTCCACACGCCCTACCGGAGGGGCCTGCCGCCGCTCCGCGGGTACCTGAGGCACATCTGGGAGCGCCGCCAGTTCGCCTACGAGATGGCCTGGACGCAGCTGCGGGCGCAGCACTTCAACACGGTGCTCGGGCAGCTCTGGCTGCTCCTCAACCCGCTGCTGCTGACGTTCGTCTACTTCACGCTGGTGTCGATCATCGGCCGGCGGGTCGCCGGCCCCGACACCCTCGCGCACATCATGGCGGGGCTGTTCGCGTTCTACTTCTTCCGCGAGGCCGTGACCGGCGGCGCGAACTCGGTGACCAAGGGCGGGCGGCTCATCCTCAACACCGCCTTCCCCAAGGCCGTGCTGCCCCTCTCCGCGGTGCTCGTCTCGCTGTTCCGGTTCGTCCCGACGCTGCTGATCTACACGGTCGTGCACGTCGCGACGGGGTTGAGCTTCTCCCTGGCCATGCTGTGGACGATCCCGACCTTCGCCATCCTCGCGGTCTTCACGACCGGGTGCACGCTGCTCGTCAGCACGCTCAACGTGTACTTCCGCGATACCCGGAACTTCCTCCCCTACGTGCTGCGGATCTGGCTCTACATGTCGCCGATCCTCTACTTCGCCGACCAGGTGCCCGAGAACCTGCGGCCGTACACGAACCTGAACCCGATGTTCCCCATCCTGGAGACCTGGAGTGAGGCTCTTGTCCAGGGCCGCGGGCCCGACGTCATGGCCATCGTTGTCGGAGTCGCGTGGGCGGTCCTCGCCCTCGTCATCGGAACCTATGTGTTCCTCTCCCGGGAGCGTGAGTTTGCCGTCCGTATCTGAGCGACCGGTGATCCGTAAGGTCACCAAGCCACCGGCGGTGCTGGTGGACGATCTGCACCTCACCTACCGCACGAGCTTCGAGAAGAAGCCGACGGTGCGCAGCACCCTCGGCCGGCTCAAACGCGGGAAGCGGGTCGCCCGCGAGGTCCAGGCGCTCAAGGGGGTCTCCTTCGAGGTCCCCAACGGCACGGTGCTGGGCATCGTGGGCGCCAACGGGGCAGGCAAGTCCACTCTCGTCAGGACCGTGGCGGGGATCCTCCCGCCGACCTCCGGGCGTGTCGAGATCCGGGGGCGGGTGAGCACGCTGCTCGCGCTCGGGGTGGGGTTCAACAAGGACCTCTCCGGTCGCGAGAACGTCATCCTGGGCGGCCTGGCCGCGGGCATGAGCCGCGACGAGGTGCTGGCCCGCTACGACGACATCGCGAGCTTTGCCGAGCTCGGGCGGTTCATGGGCGCGCCCATGCGGACGTACTCGTCGGGGATGTACGCGCGGCTCGCGTTCTCCGTCGCCGTGCACATGGATCCCGACATCCTGATCATCGACGAAGCGCTGTCGACGGGTGATGCGCGGTTCAAGCGGAAGTCGTTCAACAAGATGCGGGAGCTCTGCGACCAGGCGCGCACCATCTTCCTGGTCAGCCACGCGCTGGGCACGGTGCGCGAGCTGTGCACCGAAGCCATCTGGATGCACCAGGGCCAGCTCGTCACCCAGGGTCGCCCGAAGAAGGTCGTCTCCGCCTACACGAGGTTCCTCGAGGTGGGGGAGAGCGCGGTGACGCTCGAAGATCTGTGAGGCCGGTACGGGAGTGCGCACCATGAGTCCGGTCGCGATCGTCTTCGCCACCGCCGCCGGGGCTGACGGCACCAGCTGTGCCGCGGGCCTGCGGGTTCGCGACTCCTCGCTGGCCGGGAACCTGTTCGAGCAGCTGCACGGCCTGGGCGTGCAGCACGGCTGGGTGCTGACCCGGCCCGCGTGGGCGGCGCAGCTCGAAGGCCTGGTCGCGGACGCCGCCCTGCCCGTCCGGGTACGGGCGAGCGGGGACCAGGCGGAAGACCTGTGGGCCGCCGCGGAGATCGTCGAGCGCGAGCGACGGCCGGTGGTACTGGCTGCCGCCGATATCCTCACCCACCGCGAGGCGCTGGCCGGCCTGCTCGCCGACACCCGCGTGCTGTCCGGCATCCTGGTCTCCGACGGCCGCTCCGACCCGGCAGCCGGGGGGCCGGGCTCGGGGTCGTTCGGCGTCCGCAGTGAGCGTGGCCGGGTCGTGAGCGCGGCGTCGCCCTACCACCAGGTTCGCGGGGGCAACGGCGGCTTCCTCGGCGTGCTCAAGGTCGATACGCGCGACCACGCGCTGCTCGTGCGCAGCGCCCGCCGCCTCGCCGACCTCGTCG
>JBOHCZ010000153.1:0-16000 GCA_050699195.1 Streptomycetales bacterium | reverse complement strand
CTCCGGCGCACAGCGCGCCAGCGGCGCCCGCCGCGGCGACGCGCCACCGTAATGTTGATCGTTCCATCAGTAATCCTCCTTGTTGCACATCCCGACCCACCGCGCTGGGGACAGTGCGAGGGCAGGGCGGTTCAGGACGGTGCGGGGAAGACCACGGGACTGCGGTGCCCGTCGCGGTCGACCGCGCGCACGCCGGAGAAGACGTTGTCCTTTGACACGCGACGCGTAGGTGAAACGGTCATGATCGCCCTCCCGCATGCCCTCGAGGCGGCTGCGACACCCCCATCGCAGTAACCCTCGGCGATCGCACGAACACTGTCAATGCACGAGCCCGGACTCGGCCGCACCGGCGACCACACCGGCCAGGCCTGACGACCGGGTCGCGTGCCGGCGGGCAGGCGTCGCGGCTCCGGGCCCGCATGCGGGGCAGGCGGGCGCCGCAGTGTAGCCTCCGCGGTCAGCGTCGGGTTGGAGGTGGACAGATGCGGGTTGCCGTGATGGGTCAGGCCGCGTTCGGCGAGGCGGTGCTCGAGCGGCTGCGGGCCGATTGTTTAACGGTCGCCGGGGTGGCGGCGCCGGAGCCGGTCGATGGACACGTCGACCCGCTGTGGGCCGCCGGCGAAGCGGCGGGCGTTCCGCTGGTAGCCACCAAGAGCCTGAAGACGCCCGAAGGGCTGGCTCGCTGGCAGGAGATCGGCGTGGACCTGTGCGTCATGGTCTTCGTGACGGACATCCTGCTCGACGAGGTGTTCTCCGTCCCGGCGCAGGGCACGATCCAGTACCACCCGAGCCTGCTTCCGCTCCACCGCGGCCAGTCGGCGATGAACTGGTCCGTCATCAACGGGGAGCGCGAGACCGGCCTGACGATCTTCTGGCCGGACGAGGGCGTGGACACCGGCCCTGTCCTGCTGCAGCGGCGGTGCGAGATCGGGCCCGACGATACGGTCGGCAGCCTGTACTTCGAGCACCTGTACCCGATGGGGGTGGAGGCGATGGCGGAGGCGGTGACGATGGTGGCGCAGGGCCGCGCGCCCAGCGTCGAGCAGGACCACGCACGTGCGACCTACGAGCCGCCCTGCCGGGAGCCGCATGGCGAGATCCGGTGGTACGAGCCGGCGGACCGGACCTATGCGCGCATCCGCGGGTGCAACCCGCGGCCGGGCGCCTGGACCGAATACGAGGGCGAGAAGCTGCGGATCTTCGACTGCCGCCTCACCGGGGACGAGGTCGCGGGTCTGCCGGGGCGCGTCCTCGATGTCGACGAGCAGGGATTCTCGGTGCGCCTCAACGGCGGCGTGCTGCGGGTGTCGCGGGTGCAGCCGCCCGGGTCCAAGAAGGTGCCGGCCGGCGAGTGGGCCGCCCAGGCCGGCCTGCGCGCCGGATTCCGGTTCCGGTAGGCCACCGCACTCGGGCGTTTCCTAGCTGCTGCTCCGGGAAGCGGCGTGGATGCCCGCGAGGGCGAAGAACTCCTGCCGCGATCGGCTGTCCTCGCGGGGCAGGCCGTACAGCGCCGAGGTGACCGTGCGGGATCCGGTGGCCTGGACTCCGCGCATCGTCATGCACAGGTGCTCCGCCTCCATCACCACGCCCACACCTTCGGGCTCGAGGTGGTCTTGCAGCCAGCCGGAGATCTGGATGGTCAGCCGCTCCTGGACCTGCAGCCCGCGGGCGAAGTGCTCGACCACCCTGGCGAACTTGGACAGCCCGAGGATCCGCCGGCCCGGGTAGTAACCCACGTGCGCCACGCCGTGGAACGGGAACAGGTGGTGCTCGCACAGCGACCGGAACGGGATGTCCCGGGCCATCACCAGCTCGTCGTACCCCTCGTCGTTCGGGAACGTGGTCAGCACGAACGGCCTGGGCACGAGGAGCTCGGCGTAGGCCTCCGCGACGCGGCGCGGCGTCCCGGCCAGGTGCGCAGAACTGGGATCCTCACCGAGGGCGGTGAGCAGCGCCCGGACCGCCCCGGCGGCGCCGGCGAGATCGATCTCCCGGGGGGGTGGAACCGTCGTCGGGCCAGGGGGGTCGGCGAGGACCTCGGGGAACTGCACGGACTGCTCCTCTCGGCTGGTCCGGCGCCCCGCGCGAGACGCCGGCTGCGCGGACCCGTGATTCTATAATGAGCAGTCTTTGCTTATAGACTCGCCCTGTCAACGTCCACGGCGGCTCAGCGATCACGTGTTCGCGTGCGGGTCACATCTCTGGTACCGGGCCGCGGCGCCGCTCGACCCCCGCCTGGACGGCCAGCAGCCCCGCGTTGACGAGCAAGGCGAACACCACGAGGACCAGGGCCACGGCGAAGGTCCGCGGCACCCGGTTGAGGCTGATGGCCTGCATCAGCTCGTAACCCGCGCCCGATCGCGCGGCGAACATCTCGGCGAGGATCACCCCGAGGAAGGTGAGGCTGAAGCAGTAGCGCACCCCGACGACCATCGCAGGCAGTGTCTCGGGAACGACGATCCGGGTGAACACCTTGCGCCTGGGCAACCGGTAGGCCCGCCCTACTTTGAGAAACACCTCCGGGATCCCACGGATCCCGCTCATCAGGAACAGGGCGAGCGGAAACACCCCGTGGAACGCCCCGAAGGCGACGACCGCGCTGGTGCCGAGCCCCAGGAACAGCAGGAACAGCGGGAACAGCGTCACCTTGGGCAGCGAGTACAACGACAGCAGCGGACCTTCGAGGACCCGGCCCCAGTAGGGGGACATGCCGAGGGTGAAGCCGAGCCAGAGCCCCGCGAGGGTGGCCAGCGCGAAGCCCCCGGCAGTGGCCCGGAGGGTCTCCCCGAGTGCCTCGGTGAGCCAGCCCTCGCCGAACCCCTCGCCCACCGACGCGAAAGTCGCGGCCGGTGAGGCCACCGCGACGGGCCCGACCGCTGCGGACACCGCCGCCCAGAGCAGCAGCACGGCCGCCGGTACCACGAGCAACCCGAGCATCTCGTCCTCCCTGGGCGTGTCCTAGCGCATCACGCGGAGACGGCGCTGCAACAGCCCGATACCGGTCGTGGCGCCGACGGTGAGGACGACGATGAGCAGCATGACGGCGTACATCTGCGACACCGCGAAGTTCTCGTAGGAGTAGGCCACCAGCCAGCCCAGGCCGCTCGGGGCGAGGATGAACTCCGACGCGATCACACCGATGATCGAGTAGCTCAGCGCCAGCTTGACGCCGTTGAACACCAGCGGCGCCGCGGCCGGCACGTAGACCCGGCGGAACGCCTGCCAGCGCCCGAGCCGGTAGACGGCCGCGACCTTGTGGTACACGGCGGGGATCTTGCGGAGCCCTCCCACGGTGCTGAGTACCACCGCGACGACCGCCCAGGCCCACGCGATCAGCACGATCGGCGTACGGCTGAGCCCGAACAGCGCGACGAGCACCGGGTAGAAGGCGAACACCGGCAGCGCGTAGTAGCTCGTCAGGTACGGATCGAGCAGCCGGAAGGCACGCGGGCTGCGCCACAGCGCGTAACCGGACAGCATGCCGCTGACGCACGCGAGCAGGAACGCAGCCAGCACCATCGAGCCGGTGGACGCGAGGTGCGGCGCGAGCTGGCCGCCCGAGACCATGGCTGCCAGCTCGGCCACCATCTCGCTCAGCGGGACCAGGCTGAGGGGGTCGACAAGACCGGCCCGCGGCAGCACCTCGATCAGCGCGGCGAGACCCGCCACGAGGGCGGCGCGGGTGACGGCGACCGGCGGCCTAGCGGGCAGGGACGGCAACGTCGCCCTCCCACGGGTGGACCTCGCTCTGCAGCAGCCCCCACAGGTGGTGGGTGATGGCGGTGAACTCCGCGGTGCCGAAGCTGTCGATCGACCGTGGCCGGGGCAGGGTGTTGTCGACGACCTCCTTGATACGCCCGGGCCGGGAGGTCATGACGACGATCCGGTCCGACAGCAGCGCCGCCTCGTTCAGGCTGTGCGTGATGAACAGGATGGTGGCCCCGGTCTCCTGCCAGATGCGCAGCACCTCACCGGCAAGCAGCAGCCGGGTCTGCTCGTCCAGCGCGCCGAAGGGCTCGTCCATGAGCACGATCTTGGGCAGCGACGCCAGCACCCGGGCGATGTTGACCCGCTGGCGCATGCCGCCGGAGAGCTGGCTCGGGTAGTGGTCGGCGAAGCCGGCGAGCCCGACCAGCTCGAGTGCCTGGATCGCCCGGGGGCGCCGCTCGCGCGCGGGTACGCCGCTGAACTCCAGGCCGAACTCCACGTTCTCCGTGGCCGTCAGCCAGGGGAACGTGGCGTCCTGCTGGAAGACCACGCCGACGTCCGGTTGCGGCCCGTCCAGCGGCTGCCCGGCCACAGTGACCGAACCCTCGGTCGGGCTCACCAGTCCGGCCGCGATCTCCATGAGCGTGCTCTTGCCGCAGCCGCTCGGGCCGATCACGGTGGCGAACTCGCCGGCCCGCACCTGGAGGTCGATCCCGTCCAGCGCGCGGGTGCTGCTGCTCAACGACGGGTCCCCCCAGGTCTTGGCGAGCCCGTGGACGCCGAGCACGCCTACCCTCCGATCTGCGAGGTGTCGACCTTGCCGACCCCCTTCGGCAGCAGGTCCTGGTGGATGAGATCCTCCCACGGCGCTTCGGTGCCCTCGGGGAGGAGGTCGATGACGCCCATCTCCCGCTCGACCGCCTGCAGCCCCTCCTCGGAGAAGCCCACGCCGTAGTAGTCGTCCTTCAGAACGGTGCGCAGCGCCTTGATCGTGACGGCGGGGTCGAGGTCCGCCTCCTTCGCCCACATCCGTCCGGCCTCCTCCGGGTGCCGGTTCAACCACTCCACCGCGCGGGCGCGGGCCCGCAGGAAGGACCGGGCCAGCTCCGGCTGCTCCTCCACAAGCTCCGTGCCGGCGATGATGACCGTCTGCTGGAACTCCGGGACGTACTCGTTCGCCCACCAGGCCACGTGGTACGGGTCGGGGTCGGAGGAGTAGACGGGCTCGAGATTCGCGGCCGCGTCGACGCTGCCACTGTCCAGGGCGGTGAGGCCCTCGCTGATGCCGCCGAGTGCCTTGGACGTCACGCGCCCGGGAGGGACCCCCGCCTCGTCGAGCGACAGGGCCAGCACGCCCTGCGTCACCGATCCCGGGCTGGTGTAGGCGACTGTCTGCCCCTGGACGTCCTCGATCCCCCGTACCGGGGAGTCCTTGGGGACCACCCAGTTGATTTCGGCCACGGACTGCACCGCGCCGCCGATCGCAACCACGTCGGAGCCGGCGACCAGCGCCTGCGCGGCCGCCGGGGTAGCCACCTCACCGAAGGGCAGGTCGCCCGAAAGAACGTTGCGGACCGTGGTGCCCCCGCCCTCGGACCCCGCGATCTCGCTGATCTCGATGTCCTCGTTCGCGAAGAAGCCCTTCTTCATGCCGACGATGTAGGGGACGGAGTACAGCAGCGTGGGGTGGTGTGTGACGGTGATCCGGATCTTGGACGTGCCCTGGTCCGTGGACTCCACGGCCGCGTCGCTCCCGCAGCCCGCGAGGGCGCTTGCCACTGCCGTGGCGACGAGCACCGCGGCGGCGGGCTTGCCGGACCTGCGATATGTCATGTCCCTTACCTCTCGCCTTCTGCAGCTCCGTCAGGTGCGCTGTGCTCGAACCGGGCGGGCTACGGCCGCCGTAGGTGGTGCCCCCGCAAGTTGCGGCGTCGAGGAGCGTTCTGTATACAACAACGGTGTTGCAGGGGGCGTCAAGATGTGCGGAGCACCTCGTTCTACCCTCAGGCGCTCGCATGATCCGCGAGACTGAGCGAGCGATGTGAGCGTCAAGGTATACAACTCAGAACAGGCGTAGCCGGCGGCGAGGCGCCGTCGTCGTAGGGCGCGTGCCACTCGTACCAATCCCGCTGCGTCATGAGGCGAGTGTCGCTCCCTGGGAGACCGTTCCGCCAAGCACCACCATCGGTCACGCTGCGTAGCCCCGACCCCGCCCTCGTTGCCGGTGCGCGGGGTACATGCGGTGGCCGCGTGTTCGAGGTTCGGCCGCGAGCGGAGTGGCGGCACGGTTGCGAGAACGGCACCTACATCTAACTTAGGTAAGCCTTACCTAAGCTGCCCAGCGATTGGATGGGGTATGTGCAGCAGAATTCGCAACCGTGCGGCCACAGCTCTCGCCGTCACGCTCGCTCTCGTGACGACTGCCTGCTCGGACGACGGGGCCGGGACCAGGTCCCAGAACGTCTCCGCCCACGGCCCGGGTAGTGGGTCAGGCAGCGGGACGGGCGGCGGTTCCTACGCGGCCAGCATGGGCAGTCACCCGGTTCCGGAGGGGGTGGCCCACCAGTACGCCCTGGTGGAGGAGGAGATCGAGCACGCCGGCGGCGAAACCCGTGTGGGTCCGTGGCGCATCGGCTACATCGTGGAGGCTGCGGAACCGTGGTACCGCCACGAGAAGGGGGGACAAGGCTTCCGCTCACCGGCGAAGGGTGAAACCCATCACATCGAGATCCTGCCGATCGAGGCAGCCACCGGCCGCATCGTGCCCGACGTCCCTGTCCGGGTCGAGGTCGTCGACGCCTCCGGCGAGGTCGTCGACGCCAAGCAGCTGAACTTCTACTACAGCGAATTCTTCCACTACGCCAACAACTTCTCCGTTCCTGAGCCCGGCACCTTCACGCTGCGGGCCACGCTCGAGCCCCCCACCTTCCTGCGCCACGGTGAGCACGGCCAGACTCCGCCGCTGACTCGGGGCGCCAGAGCGAGCTTCACGGGCGTCGAACTCCAGCCGCAGTGAGCCACGAGCAGCGCATGAGACCACCGCCCCACGCAAGAGACAGCACGTCCACGACACGCGGCCGGCAGAGCGCGGTGCTCCCCAGATGGGCGATGATCGCCCTCGCCACGGCGATGAGCCTCGTCTGGGCAGGGACCCTCTGGGTCACCCCGCACCTGGACGCCGATCCGGCACTGCACACCGCAGCCCTCTTCGTCCACCTGGCCTCCCTGGTGGTGGGCTTCGGCGCAGTCCTCACCGTCGACTGGATCGCGGTCCTGTGGCTGCTCGACCGGCGCACCCTCAACGACCTCTCGCGCACGATCAGCGGCACGCACATCCCGATCTGGGTGGGCCTGATCGGCTTGCTGCTCAGCGGGACGGTGCTCGGCCCCCATCTCGACTCGAGCATGACCCAGCTCAAGCTCGGGCTGGTACTCGTCGTGGCGCTGAACGGCGTCCAGGCATGGGCCGTCTACCAGCAACTGGTTATGCTCGACGGCCGACCGGTACCACGGTCGCTGCTCCTACGCTGCGCGGCGACCGCGCTGACGTCCCAGCTCGGATGGTGGGGGGCGACGATCATCGGGTTCGCGAACCACCAGGCGTAGCGAGGCATCGCCAAGCGCTACGTGAGGTCGCCTGCTCACCGGGCACTGAGCTCCGGAAGACTCCACTCCGGCCGATCAGCCGATAACGCCTCCAGGACGTCGAGCGCCTTGTTGAGCGAGGTCAAGGTGTCGCGGCATGCCCTCAGGCGCGGGAGGCGGGCCCCGCTTCTCCGGTCACATCGGCCCAGCGGACGCGACGGTGTCCGAACCCGGCGGCGTGCTCGCCGTCGTGACCGGCCGGTCGGCGACAGCACTGGGATGGGGAGTAGAGATCTCGGCAGGACTCGGCGTACGAGGTATAGGCGAACTCGAGGTCGAGCCGTTCATCCCCGCTCATGCGCGCCTCGACTCCGCCGGGCGGCGGCGCGAGACCTGACCTGGGAGGGGGGCAGCAGCCACGGCAGCGTGCCTACCCGAGAGGGGATGATCGGTAAACCGCCCTGCGGGGCCGGGGTCGACCGCCCTGGAAGGCCGGGGTGTGCCCCAGCCCTCCGGGGCGGCTCCACCGGCTCGATCCTCCTTACGTCACCATTCCGTGGGGGTCCAGAACGTACTTCCGGGCCGCACCCTTGTCGAAGTCGGCGTAGCCAGTGGCCGCCTGGTCCAGCGGGATGACCGTGGCATTGACGTTCTTCGCGATCTGTACCCGGTCGTCCAGGATCGCCATCATGAGCTGGCGGTGGTAGCGCATGACCGGGCACTGACCGGTCATGAACGCGTGCGACTTCGCCCAGCCCAGGCCGATCCGGAGGGACAGCGCGCCCACCTTCGCGGCCTCGTCGGCCGCTCCCGGATCGCCGGTGACGTAGAGGCCTGGGATGCCGATCGCCCCACCGGCCCTGGTGACGTCCATCACCGTGTTGAGCACCGTCGCCGGACGCTCCACGCCCGCCTCCGCGCCGTGCCCACGAGCCTCGAACCCGACGGCGTCGACCGCGCAGTCCACCTCGGGTACGCCGAGGATCTGCTCGAGCTGATCCTTGGGGTCAGCCTGCGCGACGTTCACGGTCTCGCATCCGAAGCTGCGCGCCTGCGCCAGCCGCTGCTCGTTGAGGTCGGCCACGATGACGGCCGCGGCGCCGAGCAGGAAGGCGGACGTGGCGGCGGCGAGGCCCACGGGACCGGCGCCCGCGATGTAGACGGTGGAGCCCGGCTGCGTCCCGGCCGTCACGGCGCCGTGGA
The DNA here is from genome assembly GCA_050699195.1 of Streptomycetales bacterium. Lineage (GTDB taxonomy): Bacteria > Actinomycetota > Actinomycetes > JBOHCZ01 > JBOHCZ01 > JBOHCZ01. The sequence continues at coordinate 7,504 of JBOHCZ010000153.1, read as the reverse complement.
ACCCGGTCGGGAAGATGTCGGACAACATCGCCAGATCACGGAGCTTCGCGAGCGCCTGATCCTTGTCGGGGAACCTGAGCAGGTTCCAGTCGGCATAAGGCACCATGACGAACTCCGCCTGGCCGCCGACCCAGCCGCCCATGTCGACGTACCCGTACGCCGAGCCGGGCCGTTCGGGGTTGACGTTGAGGCAGACTCCGGTCTTTCCCTCCTTGCAGTTGCGGCAGCGGCCACAGGCGATGTTGAACGGGGCCGAGACCAGGTCACCGATCTTGATGAACTCGACGTCCCGTCCGGCCTCGACAACCTCGCCGGTGATCTCGTGACCGAGCGCGAGCCCTTCCGGCGCCGTCGTTCGACCGCGGACCATGTGCTGGTCGCTGCCGCAGATGTTGGTCGCGGCGACCTTGAGGATCACGCCGTGCGGGCACTGACGCCCGACGTTGGCGGGGTTGACCCCCGGCCCGTCCCGGAGCTCGAACCCGGGGTAGTCGATGGTCTCGACGGCGACCTTGCCCGGCCCCCGGTAGATAACTGCCCTGTTGGCTGTCACGGCCGCTCTCCCTTCTCTCGGGGCTCCCGTCGCGGTGCGGGCGGTGGCGGCGACCTCGGCGCCACGATCCGCGAGCCGGTCTCCTCGGACATACGAGCCTCCGCCGGGACCTCACCGGGGGCGGGGCCCGCCTCACTCGCAACGGCGGGCTCGCCCGACAGGGGAACCGGCGCGGGCACGGCCCTCGGCTGCACGAGCACCTCGTAGACGACCGCTGCGACGACGGCACCCATGACCGGTCCCACGATGTAGATCCAGTACTCGTTCCAGGGGGTCGGCCCCCCGAACAGGTCGTTCATGACGTACGGGCCGAACGTACGGGCGGGGTTGACCGAGCCGTTGGTGAACGGGCCGATCACCATGATCTCGCAGGCCACCGCCAGGCCGATGACGAAGCCGGCCCACCCCACGGGGGCCCGCCGGTCGACGGCCAGCGCCATGATCGTGATCATGAGGAGGAACGTGCCCACCCCCTCGGCGATCACCCCCTGGAGATCGCTGACGCCCGGACCGAGGGTCGTCAGGCCGACTCCCCCGAGGTCGGTCGCCCGGTCTCCCACCACGCCGACGATCAGGGCCGCCCCACCCCAGGCGCCGGCCAGCTGGGCGACGATGTAGGGCGCGACCTCCGCCCAGCTGAAACGTCCCGTCACCGCGAGGGCGATCGTCACCGCCGGGTTGATGTGGCCCCCGGAGGTGGTACCGAACGCGTAGACGGCGATCGCCACCGCGAGCGCGAACGACAGAGCCACGATGCCCAGGCCGGCGTAGCCCAGCACACCGTCGTTGAGCTGGAGTGCCGCCACGATCGACCCGGCCCCGAAGAACACCAGGATCGCGGTGCCGACGAACTCGGCGAGCAACCGCCGGGCAAGCGCAATGGCCATGGCTCCCCCCGACCTAGCGGCCAGCGCACGAGCAGGGCCACGCGGACCCCTCCGGAGCCGACGCTGACCTCACCCCTTGCTTGCGTTGATAAGCGCTGCGCCGGGCTCCGTCAATACGGAAGAACTAACTAATTCCTTCGATCAGTGTCTCAGTAGCGATATAGCAGGATCGATGCTGCCGACTGTCCTGGACCGGCCGCGTGCCCGGTGACGGTCGCCCTAGCGTGGCGTATGTCAGGGATGAGCCAGCCCAGTCTGGACGACGTGTTCATGAGACGTCGCGCCCATCCGCCGCTGGTCGATCCTGGCCGGCGAGATGGTGCCGCTGTTCTTCCAGGCAGCCGCGATGGCCGGGGTCGTGCTAGTCGTGAGCCTGGTGCTGAGCGTGCCGATCAGGACGGGCATCGGCGGCTTTCTGCTCATCCTGGCGCTGGCCGGCGCCTTCGGGCTCGCCTTCGCAGGCACGAGCTTCATCCCCGCGCTGCTCACCAAGAGCGAGCAGGTGACCAGCGCGCTGGCGCTGCTGCTGTTTCCCATCTTCTTCATGCAGGTTGGCACCCTCTGGGCGTTCCGTCGCCTGGCACGCTGAGCAGCGCACCGCGTCGACGTGTACGCTCCGGCGCGGCATCGGGTACGGTGCGGCGCATGCGGCCACGAAGCGTGCCTTCGGAAGGCGTGGCGGCGGTGGTCAAGCGCGACTGCCCCACGTGCCAGCTCATCGAGCCGGTGCTCGCGCAGCTGGCCGCCACGCGCGGCGTCGCCGTGTACAGCCAGGATGACCCGTCCTTCCCCGCAGACATCGGTCACGTGGTGGACGACACGGCGCTGGACGTAAGTTACCGGCTCGCCATCGAGACGGTGCCCACGCTGCTGCGTTTCGAGGACGACGAGGAGGTCGCGCGTACCGAGGGCTGGACGCGTTCGGCCTGGGAGCGGGTCAGCGGCGTGGCCGGGCTCGGGAAGGACCTGCCCGACCAGCGGCCCGGCTGTGGGTCCCGCACGCTCGACCCGGGTGTCGCCGAGCAGCTGCTGGTGCGCTACCACGGCTCGCGGCTCCGGTCGCGGCGCGTGGAGATCGCAGATCTGGAGGACGAGCCCGAGGCGTTCCACGACCGCGGCTGGTCGGACGGATTGCCGGTGGTGCCGCCCACCGAGGCGCGGGTGCTGCGGATGCTCGAGGGCACCACCCGCGGGCCGGACGAGATCGTCGCCGTCGTGCCGCCCGACCTCGTCGAGTGCACCGTGGAGAAGGTCGCTGTCAACGCCGTGCTTGCGGGCTGCCGGCCCGAGTACCTGCCCGTGGTGCTGGCGGCCGTCGAAGCGGCCTGCACCGAGAAGTTCAACGCCCACGGCGTGCTCGCGACGACCTGGGCCGCGGGGCCGGCGGTCGTGGTCAACGGGCCGGTCGCCAGGCAGATCGGCATGAACGGCGGCGTGAACGCGTTGGGCCAGGGCAACCGGGCGAACGCCACCATCGGCCGTGCCCTGCAGCTGACCATCCGCAACGTGGGCGGCGGGCGCCCGGGCGGAGTCGACCGGGCGACCCTCGGCAACCCGGGCAAGTACACCTTCTGCTTCGCCGAGGACGAGGAGGGTTCGCCCTGGGAGCCGCTGGCCGTCGCCCGTGGCCTGCCGCCAGGTGCCTCGGCCGTCACGGTGTTCGCCGCGGAGGGCCCGCGCGGCGTCGCCGACCAGGTCTCCCGGACCCCCGCGTCCATCAGCCGCTCGCTGGCGGCAGCCCTGCGCACGGTCGCCCACCCCAAGCTGCCGGGCGCGTTCGACGCCCTGCTCGTGGTCTCCCCCGAGCACGCCCGGGTGTTCGCCGAGGCGGGGTGGTCGCGCGAGCGCCTGATGGACGAGCTCGGCGGCCTGCTCCAGCTCGACCCGGCCGAGATCGAGCGCGGTGCCGGCGGGATCGACGAGGGCCTGCCACCGGGGTCCGCGACCCAGCCGGTGCCCAAGTTCCGCCCCGGTGGCCTGCTGGTCGTCCACGCGGGGGGGCCGGCCGGACTATTCTCAGCGGTGATCGGCGGCTGGTCGGGGGGCAGTCGCGGCAGTGAGCCCGTCACGAAAGAGGTGCGCCTGTGACCCGTATCGTCCTCGACCCGACGAGTGAGCGCGCTCCGGCCGAGCGCACCGCGTTGCCACGGCCCGAGTCGCTCGCGGGCAGGACCGTCGGGCTGCTCGACATCTCCAAACCCCGCGGAAACGTGTTCCTCGACCGGCTCGCCGGGCTGCTCGCCGAACGCGGAATCGAGGCGCGGCGGTTCAGCAAGCCGACCTACACCAAGCCGGCCCCGGCCGACCTGCGGCGCGAGATCTCGACCCGGTGCGACGTGGTGATCGAGGCCCTCGCCGATTGAGGGTCGTGCACGTCGTGCAGTGTGCATGACATCGCCGCCCTGGAAGGCCAGGGAGTCGTGGCGACGTTTGTCGCCTCCACCGGTTTCGTCGATGCGACCCGCGCACAGGCCATCGCCTTGGGCTACGCGGCGGACGGGCTGCCCGCCGTCTTCGTCCCGCACCCGATCCAGGACCGTACCGACGACGAGATGCGTGCTCTGGCCGACGGTGCGCTGGACGCCGTGCTGCAGGCGCTCACCTCCCCCGCGCCCTCACCGGACGGCGTCGGCCAGTAGCCGCACCTGATGCGGGTCGGGGCTGCAGGGAAACAGCACCAGCTCGTCGCAGCCGGCCTGGTCGTACGCGGCAATTCGCGCTGTGACCGCCGCCGCCGCGCCCAGTGTCACCGTGCGCCTCCTACTCCCAGGGTGGCTACGGTGACACCTCGCCACGGGCGCACGCGGCGGCGCGCCCCAAGAGCACGTCGCGCTCGCGGTTGTTGCGCGTGAGCGATGCCGCGCGCTCAAACTCAGCACGTGCGTCTTCGAGGCGGCCGAGCCTGGCGAGAAGGTCGCCGCGCACGCTCGGCAAGAGGTGGTAGGCCTTGAGGGACGGTTCCGCGGTCAGCTCATCGACGACCTCGAGGCCCACTGCTGGACCGAACGCCATCGCGAGCGCGACCGCACGATTCAGCTCCACCACGGGTGACGGCGCGAGCTGGGCGAGCACCTCGTAGAGGGCCGAGATGCGGGTCCAGTCCGTCTCTTCCGGCGTACGCGCCCGCGCGTGACACGTGGCGATCGCGGCCTGGAGCGCGTACGGGCCGAGGTCACCGCCGAGCTCCTCGGCGCGCTCGAGTGCCGCGAGACCACGGCGGATGAGAAGTTGATCCCAGCGCGCGCGGTTCTGATCGAGGAGCAGGATGGGCTCTCCCGACGAACCGATGCGCGCCCTCAGGCGCGACGCCTGGATCTCCATCAGCGCGACGAGGCCGTGGACCTCCGGCTCCCTCGGTGCGAGCCCGGCGAGGATGCGGCCGAGACGCAGCGCGTCCTCACAGAGCGCCGGCCGCACCCAGTCGTCACCGGCTGTCGCCGAGTAACCCTCGTTGAACACCAGGTAGATGACCTCGAGCACCGACGACAGCCGGGCGGAGCGGTCGGCACCCTCCGGGACCTCGAAGGAGACGCCCGCCTCGGCGAGCGCCCGCTTGGCCCGGACGATGCGCTGGGCGACGGTCCGCTCCGGGACGAGGAAGGCACGCGCGATCTCCGCGGTGGTCAAGCCGCCGAGCAGGCGCAGCGTGAGCGCGACGCGCGCCTCGGTGGAGAGGACGGGATGGCAGGAGATGAACACGAGGCGCAGGAGGTCGTCGCCGATGTCATCGTCGACTGCCGCTTCGGGGTCCGGATCGGCCAGCTGTTGCTGTACCTCGATCTCGCGGTAGAGCTCCTCGTGCTTGCGATCGAGTACCGCCCTCCGGCGCAGCACGTCGATGGCACGACGCTTCGCGGTGGCCATGAGCCAGGCGCCCGGCCTGTCCGGGACGCCCGACTCCGGCCACCGTTCGAGGGCGACGACGAGAGCGTCCTGCGCGAGATCCTCCGCAAGGCCGACGTCACGCACGATGCGTGCGAGACCGGCGATGAGCCTGGCCGACTCGATCCGCCAGACCGCGTCGATCGCACGGTGCGTATCGGAAGCCGTCACGCACCCGACTAAAGCACCTGCGCTCGCCGGCGCAAGCGGAGGCGCGCCGCGACTACTTGTTGGCGGCCTCCTGCGCGCGCAGGCGCGCCTCCTGCTCCCTGAGCTCGGGAGTGAACTCGTCACCGAAGTCCTCGGCCTCGTACACCTGGCGGATCTCGATCTCGCCCTCCACACCCGTGGGGTTGGGGGCGCGCTTGACCCACTCGATCGCTTCCTCCTTCGACTTCACCTGGATCAGCCAGAAGCCGGCGACCAGCTCCTTCGCCTCGGTGAAGGGTCCGTCGACCACGGTCCGCTTGCTCCCGGAGAACTTGACTCGCGCGCCCTTCGAGCTCGGCTGGAGCCCCTCGCCCGCAAGCAGCACGCCGGCATTCGCCAGCTCCTCGTTGTACTTCCCCATCTCGGTGAGGAGCGCCTCGCTGGGGAGGACGCCCGCCTCCGTGTCCGCGTCGGCCTTGACCAGGATCATGAATCGCATCGTCGTGCCTCCTTCTGGTTCGAAGCTGGGCCCCGGACGTCTCGACCAGATGTGAACCCGCCTCTACTTCTACGACGAACGAGGCCCCTCGAAATCGACACGTCGAACCATCCCCATTCTGTCCGCTCGCCGGCACGTGTGACGTGCAAACCGCCGGCAGCCAGCAAGAGGAGGTGACCTGCACCGCCGGGTCCGGGTCGGCCGGACGGTCAGTTCACGCGCGCGAACACCGCCCGCTGGCGGGAGGTCATCCGATCACTGGTCGCCCCCTTCCCGCCGAGGCCGAGTTGGTCGAGCCATGCAGCGATAGGTGCCATGGAAATAGTTTCCATGTACTGTGTCGACTATGCGGCGGACATCCGACGACCTCACCGCGGGCTACCTGCTGTGGCGGACCATGACGAAGTGGCGTGCCGCAGCCGACCAGGCGCTCTCCCCGCTCGGGCTGACCCACGCGCAGTACACCCTGCTCGCCTCGCTGTACGGCATGTCCCGGACGGGCGCGAAGCCCAGCCAACGCGGGCTGGCCGACTTCGCCGGCCTTGAACCGATCTACGTCTCAAAGCTCGCCCGGGCACTGGAGCAAGGCGGGCTGCTGACCCGGACCGGGCACCCTGCTGATCCCCGGGCTGTGCAGCTGACCCTCACCGACCCGGGCGTCGATGTCGCCCAGCGCGCCATCGACGTCATCGGTGCCCTCCAAGAGAAACTCACCGCGCCGATCGGCGGGACGACCAGCCGGCAGAGCCGGCAACTCGTCCACACCCTGAAAACACTCCTCGGCATCACGCCGCCCTCGGGTGGAGCCGCTGAGAACGTCCATGAGACCAGGAGCAACACCATGACCCAGACCCAGACCCAGACCCAGACCGCGACCCAGACCGCGGTCCGGCCAGCGCTGACCGGGCAGGACATCGCCGAGGCGCAGGGCGCCCTACGAGCCGTGCTCGACGAGGCCCTCGCCAAGACCGGCACCAGCAGCAACGGCTACGTCATCCTGCGCGTCCTGGCCCTGCGCGGGCCTGCCGAGTCACCAGCGGCCTTCCACGGCTACCTCGCCGGGCAGCGGCAGCTCGGGCTCGACCGGTCCGGCGTCGCCGTACTGCTCAGCGAGCTTGAAGCCGAGGGGCTGATCAGCGGAACCCCAGCCGAGGGCCCCGGCCCCGTCCAACTGACCGAACAAGGCGCCGCCGTACACGCCAGCCTGGCCGACTCCATCACACCCATCACCAAGCGGATCTTCGACGGACTAGACCCCGACGACCTCGCGGTCGCCCACCGGGTGCTGACCCAGCTCACCCAGCAGGCCGAACAGGTGCGTGACACCCTCTGAAAACCGATACCTCGAGGCTTATCGGAAACTAGACTCTCGTAATTATCTGACTGGCGTGTCGCGTCCGGGCACTGGGTCTGTCAACTTAAGGGTGTAACTGGATCTTGATGGGTTACTTGCGGCCTGCGCTGAGTCGGCCGTCGAAGGTGATCTCGAACGCGTTCAAGGCGCCCTTCCAGTGGTTGGTCCAGCGCCGGCGG
>JBOHCZ010000152.1:0-2327 GCA_050699195.1 Streptomycetales bacterium | reverse complement strand
CGCCGCGGGCGTTGAGGAACACCGCGGGCGTCCCCCGGCCGGAGGCCGCGAGCGCCGGCCGCGCCCGCACCAGGTAGGCGGACAAGGCGGCCCGGGCGTAGGACCCGACGGGCACCACGCGTTCCCGGCCGCCCTTGCCGAAGAGCCGGACGGAGCTGCTCGAGCCGCCCTCGAGGGCGACGTCGTCGAGGTCGAGGCTGACCGCCTCGGAGATGCGCGCCCCGGTCCCGTACAGCAGCTCGAGCAGCGACGCGTTGCGCAGCGTCAGAGGGGACTCGCCCGCACGGGCGGCGGCCAGCAGCGCCTCGACCTGCTCCAGGGGCATCGCCTTGGGGAGCCGCCGCCCGGGGGCCGGCGGACGCACCGACCGCGAGGGGTCCGTGCGGGCAAGTCCCTCCCGCATCGCGAACCTGTGCAGCCCGCGAACGGCCACCACAGCCCGCGCCGCGGAGCCGGCGCTCAGCGGCCTGTGGTCGCCGTCCCCCGAACGCAGCGAGAGCAGGAAGTCCGAGATCAGCTCCTCGGTGACGGCGTCCAGCGAGTCCACGCCCCGAGCGGCCAGGTGGGCGACGTAGCGGGCCAGGTCGCGCCGGTAGGACAGCAGCGTGTTGCCGGCGAGACCGCGCTCGACCGCGAGGTGGTCGAGGTAGGTGCGGACCACCGACGTCAGGCCACGGTGGGCGTCGCTCAGCTCAACACCTCGTCGAGTGACGTCACGGTGATGCCGTGTGCCTCGCCCACGGAGCCGTACGCGAGCTGGCCCTCGTGGACGTTCAGCCCGAGAGCGAGCGCGTGGTCGGCCTTGCAGGCCGCCCGCCAGCCCCGCTCGGCGATCTTCAACGCGTACGGCAGCGTGACGTTGGTCAGCGCGTACGTGGACGTGTGCGGCACCGCGCCGGGCATGTTCGCCACACAGTAGAAGATCGAGTCGTGCACAGTGAAGGTGGGCGCGTCGTGCGTGGTCGGCCGCGACGACTGGAAGCACCCGCCCTGGTCCACCGACACGTCGACGAGGACCGAGCCGGGGCGCATGCCCGCCACGAGCTCGTCCGTGACCAGCTTCGGGGCCTTCGCGCCCGGCACCAGCACCGCGCCGATCACGAGGTCGGCGTCCAGGCAGGCGCGGGCGATCTCGTAGGCGTTGGAGGCCACGGTCTGCAGGTGGCCCTGGTAGATCCGGTCGGCCTCGCGCAGCTTCGCGACGTTGTTGTCCAGCAACAGCACCTCGGCCTGCATGCCGAGGGCGATGGCGGCGGCGTTCATGCCGGACACGCCGGCGCCGAGCACCACGACCTTCGCGGCGTACACCCCGGACACGCCCCCCATCAGCACGCCCCGGCCGCCCGCCTCGCGCTCCAGGTAGTGAGCGCCCACCTGGGCCGCCATCCGGCCCGCCACCTCCGACATCGGCGCGAGCAGCGGCAGCGACCCGTCGGGCAGCTGCACGGTCTCGTAGGCGACGGCGGTGGTCCCCGCGTCGAGCAACGCGCGGGTGCAGGGCTCGGACGCCGCGAGGTGCAGGTAGGTGAACAGCACCTGGTTCTTGCGCAGCCTGTGGTACTCCTGCGCCACCGGCTCCTTGACCTTGAGGATGAGCTCGCCGGCCCCCCACACGTCATCGGCGCCGTCGAGGATGACCGCCCCGGCTGACCGGTAGTCGTCGTCGGGGATGGCCGAGCCGGCACCGGCGGAAGCCTCCACGTAGACCTCGTGACCGCCCCGTACGAACTCGTGTACCCCCGCCGGCGTGATCGCGACGCGGTGCTCGTGGCTTTTGACCTCGCGGGGGATGCCGACCTTCACGGATACCAAGCCCTTCGCTTATCGTGCATCGACCTCGTTGTCGACGGCTCGCCGCTGCGGCGGCGCAAGTCTACGTGGTGCCCGCAGCCCGGGCCCCCGGTGCGGGCGATCCCGTCGACCCCGGGACCCGGCCTGACCTGGCAGAGGGAGGACGCTGTGAAGCTCTACGCCGACCGGCCTGCGGTCTGGCTCCGCCAGCTCACGCTCGACCTCGGCGTGCTGGCCTGGACGCTGCTGTGGGTGGAACTCGCCGGGAGGCTGCACGACCGGGTGATGGACCTCGCCGCGCCCGGCAGGCGGCTCGAGGACGCCGGCGCGGGGCTCGCGGGCGGGCTCTCGGAGGCGGGCGCGAAGGCCGACGGCGTGCCGGTGATCGGCGACGCTCTGCGCGCCCCGCTCGACAAGGCCAGCGGCGCCGGGGCCATGCTGGCCGAGGCCGGCCGCAACCAGCAGGAGGCCGTGGCGGATCTCGCCCTCGCCCTCGCCGTGCTGGCCGTGATCCTGCCCGTCGCAGTGGTGGCCTT
>JBOHCZ010000151.1:0-7023 GCA_050699195.1 Streptomycetales bacterium | reverse complement strand
GCTTCGTTCTCGGCAAGTCTGTCACCATGGTCACCGATCCTTTCGCAGAGTGGACGAACGAGTAAATACGGACGGTCACCATCGCCATCACAGCTCAGACGCGTGCCACGTTCGAGCCGACCGGCCGGTCGGCCGCGGCGGCCCGCCGTTTCGTACAGCGGACGCTGATGGAGTGGGGCATCACCGACTTCGTCGACGACGCCGTCCTCCTGGTGAGTGAACTGGTCACGAACGCCATCGTGCACGCCGGCACCAGAACCGATGTCACCTGCCTGAGATATGACGGGGGCATTCACATCGAGGTGCAGGATCGCCACCCCTCGCGTGGCCTCCCACAGACGCTACTGCCGGCCGACACCGACCGGGAGGGCGGGCGAGGTCTGTATCTGTCCGCGCGGCTGGCCTCGGCCTGGGGGGTCGACTACACCAGGACGGCCAAACGCGTGTGGTTCAGGCTGGAACGGGAGGCGACAGCCCCGCGGGAAAGCCACGGACCCGGGCTCAGCCTGCTGAGCCGGCCTGCCCCGCTGCGCATCGCTACCGTCGTGGTCGACTCGGGCGGGCGGGTACGGCTGTGGAACCACGAGGCCACCACCGTGTTCGGATGGGCGGCCGGGGAAGTGCACGGCGCTCCGCTAGGCGATCTGATCGTCTGGCCGGACGGCCAGGCGTCGCACCCGCTCGACCTCGAGACCGCCTGGCACTCCGAATGGCAGGGCGAGTACGCCGTACGCCACCGGGCGGGCGGGCTCGTCCCGGTGTTCGCCTCGCACGTACGCAGCCTCACAGAAGGCGATGACGCCGCGCTCACCTGCCTGCTCGTCCACGCCTCCGAGCGGGACGCCCTGGATAAGCCGCCGCCCGAGCCGCCGCGCGCCGCGCAGGCCGCGGCCGACGAGATGCCCGACGACGACTGGGCCGGGCTCACCCAGCCGGTGGCTGCCCGACTCGGCCTCGACGACCTGCTGCAGCGCACCGTCGAGCGTGCGCGCGACGCGCTGGGAGGCGACGCCGCCTACGTACTCATCGCGACCGACGACGAGACCGAGCTGGAGGTGCGCGCCACGACCGGCCTTCCGGTGACGGTACAGCGGTTCGTCCGCGTGCCGCTTGAGGGTATGGCGGCCCGGATCGGGTCCGCCGGGATGCCCGCCGTGCACGACGACCTGGGGGAGCGCTCGACGGGCGCACCGCTGCTCGGGGGCACCGGAATGCGGGCCCTGGTGTCCGCACCGCTTCGCGTCGAGGGGCGCATCACGGGGACGCTGGCCGTGGCCGCCGAGCAGCCGGGACGGTTCACCAACGAGGACGCCATGTCCCTCCAGCGGGCCGCGGACCGCGTCGCGCTCGCGGCCGAGAGTGCACGACTGGCCGAGCTGCAGCGGCTGCGGCGGGGCTCGCTCTCATTCCTCGCGGAGGCGAGTGACCTGCTCGCCGGCACGCTGGACCACGACAAGACGCTGGCCCTCGTGGCCCAGCTCGTCGTGCCCCGCCTCGCGCACTGGTGTGCCGTGCACATCGTGAGCGAGCTCGGCACCGAACGGCTCGCCTACGTCTGGCATGCCGACGAGGCCCGCATCGACACCCTCAAGGCGCTGCTTGACAAGGCCCCGCGACCCGAGGAGTCGGCCGTTCCCGGAGCGCGGCGATGGACCGGGCTGCTGGAGGTCCCGGCCGACACCGGCCACGGCGACGGCGACATCCGCCACGACATCCGCCACGACGAGGTCATCACACTGCCTCTCGTGGCGCGGGGAAACGCCATCGGAACCCTCATCCTCGGCCGGCCGGCCGGGGAACGCTTTCGCCGCGAGGTCGTGGACCTGGCCCAGGACCTGAGCCGCCGCGCCGCGCTCGCCCTCGACAACGCACGGCTCTACTCCGAGCGGGTCGCCACGAGTCAGGCGTTGCAGCGCAGCCTCCTGCCCCCCGACCTGCCTCGCATCCCCGGCCTCGACGTCGGTGTCGTCTACCAGGCCGCTGGGGCGGGCAACGAGGTCGGTGGGGACTTCTACGACGTGTTCACGATCGGGGAGGCGCGCTGGGGTTTCGCGATCGGCGACGTGTGCGGCACCGGCGCGGAGGCCGCGGCCGTCACGGGCCTGGCGCGGCACGCGCTGCGGATCCTCGCGACGGAGGGCCTCGCCGTTCCCGACGTGCTCTGCCGCCTCAACGCGGCCATCCTCGGCGAAGGCGACCGGGCGCGCTTCCTCACCTTGATCTACGGTGAGCTGGTACCGCGCCCAGCCGGTGGGGTACGGCTGACCATGGCCTCCGCGGGTCACCCGCTGCCCTACCGCCTCGATGCCTCGGGCGGGATCCGAACCGCTGTGCACCCCCAACCTCTGCTGGGTGTGATCGACGACCTGGAGCTGCGCGCCGAGACCGTCGACCTCGAGCGAGACGAGGTTCTCGTCTGCGTCACCGACGGGGTGACGGAGCGGCGCAACGGCATCCGGATGTTCGACGACGAGGGGCTCGTCGAGGTCCTCTCGGGCTGCCGTGGGCTGTCGGCCCCTGCGGTCGCCACCCGGGTGCAGCGGGCCGTCGCCGACTTCGCCCCCGAAGATCCCCGTGACGACATGGCCGTACTCGTGATGCGCGCCGTCTAGCCGGGCGAGCCGGACGAAGATCCACGAGACACGTCCTGGGGCGTCTCAGACCTCGACCACGACGGGCAGGATCATCGGCCGGCGACGGTAGGTGTCGTTCACCCAGCGGCCGATGACGCGACGGATCAGCTGCTGGAGCTGGTGCATCTCGAGAACCCCGTCGTTGGCCGCCCGGGTGAGCGACTCCTCGATGGTCGGGATGACCGCGTGGAAGGCCTCGTCCTCGATCCCCGAGCCGCGTGCGTGGATCTCGGGGCCGCCCACGATCTTCCCCGACGCGGAGTCGACCACGACGAACACGGAGACGAAGCCTTCCTCGCCGAGGATCCTGCGATCCTTCAGCGACGTCTCGGTCACGTCGCCCACGGACTCCCCGTCGACGTAGACGTACCCGCACTGAACCTTGCCCACGATCCGGGCGACGCCGTCGACGAGGTCGACGACGACGCCGTCCTCGGCGATGACGATCTGGTCGCGCGGCACCCCCGTGAGCGCGGCCAGGTCGGCGGCGGCGCGCAGATGACGCCACTCGCCGTGGACGGGCAGGACGTTGCTCGGCCGGGTGAGGTTGAGGAGGTAGAGCAGCTCCCCCGCCGGCGCGTGCCCGGAGACGTGCACGAGGGCATGGCCGCGGTGCACGACGCGCGCCCCCCACCGGGTGAGCCCGTTGACGACCCGGAACACGGCGTTCTCGTTACCCGGAATCAGCGAGGACGCCAGGACCACGGTGTCGCCTTCGACCACGCGGATCGGGTGGTCGCGGTTGGCCATGCGCGACAGCGCCGACATCGGCTCCCCCTGCGAACCCGTACAGATCAGCACGGCATCTTCGGGCGGCAGGTCGTCGATGGCCTTGAGGTCGACGATCAGCCGGGGCGGGATCCGCAGGAACCCCAGATCGCGCGCGACGCCCACGTTGCGGACCATCGACCTGCCGACCAGCGCCACCTTGCGGCGATGCTCGTGGGCGACCTCGAGAACCTGCTGGATGCGGTGGACGTGGCTGGCGAAGCTCGCGACGATGATGCGCCGCTCGGCCGCCGCGAAGACCTGGCGCAGCACGGGGGCGATCTCCCGCTCACTCGTCACGAAGCCGGGCACCTCGGCGTTCGTGGAGTCGACGAGCAGCAGGTCGATGCCCTCCTCGCCGAGACGTGAGATGCCCGCGAGGTCGGTGAGCCGCCCGTCGAGCGGCAACTGGTCGAGCTTGAAGTCGCCGGTGTGGAAGACGAGCCCGGCGGGGGTGCGCACGGCGACGGCGAGCGCGTCGGGGATCGAGTGGTTGACGGCGAAGAACTCGCAGTCGAAGGGGCCGATCCGCTCGCGCTGCCGCTCCTTGACCTCGAGGGTGTAGGGCGTGATGCGGTGCTCGGCGAGCTTGCCCTCGACGAACCCGAGGGTCAGCCTCGAGCCGATGACAGGGATGTCAGGCTTCTCGCGCAGCAGGAAGGGCACCGCACCGATGTGGTCCTCGTGTGCGTGCGTCAGCACGAGCGCCTCGATGTCGTCGAGCCGCTCCCGCAGCATCTCGAAGTCGGGCAGGATCAGGTCGACGCCCGGCTGGTCGGACTCCGGGAACAGCACCCCGCAGTCGACGATCAGCAGCCGCCCGGCGTACTCGAACACCGTCATGTTGCGCCCGATCTCGCCCAGCCCTCCGAGCGCGACCACGCGCAGGGCGCCTTCGGGCAGTTCGGGCGGCGTGCCGAGCTCCGGATGGGGATGGCTCACGTTGGCTCCTGGCTGTTCCGACGGCGGCTGGTGGCGCTCACAGACCCAGCCCTGCGGACACGAGGTCGTCCCGGATCCGCGCGGCGATCTCGTCGGAAGCGTCGATGAGCGGCGGACGAACGGGGCCGGCGGGCAGCCCGTACCGGTTGAGGGTCGCCTTGACCGCGATCGCGGCCTGGGTGCGGTTCATGATGCCGGTGTAAACGGGCAGCAGTCGATGGTGGATCTCCCGCGCCTTGACCGGATCACCCGCGACGAAGGCATCGACCATCTCCCGCAGCTCGCCGGAGACGACGTGCCCGACCACGCTCACGAAGCCGGCGCCGCCGATGGCCAGCAGCGGGAGGTTCATCATGTCGGTGCCTGAGTAGTAGGCGAGGCCGGTGCGCGCGAGCACCTGGCTGCTCGCGCTGATGCTGTCCTTCGCGTCCTTCACGGCGACGATCCTGGGGTGCTCGGCGAGCCGTACGATCGTCTCGGGCTCGATCGGCACCCCGGAGCGCTGCGGGATGTCATAGAGCATCACCGGCAGGCCGGTCGCGTCGGCGACCATGGTGAAGTGGCGTTGCAGCCCATCCTGTGGCGGCTTGGAGTAGTAGGGCGTCACGACGAGCAGGCCGTCGGCGCCGGCCCGTTCGGCCCGACGAGCCAGCTCGATCGTGTAGTGGGTGTCGTAGGTGCCGACGCCGGCGACAATGGCCGCGCGGTCTCCGACCGCTTCGCGCACGGCCCGGATGAGCTGGTCTTTCTCCCCGTCGCTCGTCGTCGGCGCCTCGCCGGTCGTGCCGTTGAGCACAAGGCCGTCGTTGCCATGATCGATCAGACGCACGGCAAGGCGTTGCGCGCCGTCGACATCAAGGCCGCCGTCCCCCGTGAACGGTGTGATCATCGCCGTCAAGACCCGCCCGAACGGGGTCTCGGAACTGGACGTGGGAGCCATGGGGTCACGCTACCTGTCTCGACGCCGGACTGCCCGGCGAGATCCCGCAAATACAGGGACCCCGTCACTACCCGCTCGGGGGTCCGGGCAGCGACGGGATCCATCGGCTACATCGGTGCGCCCGGCGGCGGCGTTACGGCTACCCGCGGAACCCGCGCGAACCACGCGCCCGCGGCCGGCCCCGGAGTCCGTCACCCGGGCGCGCTGCGTCAGGGCGACGCACACCAGCACGACGAGGGCGGCGCCGAAAGTGCGGGCGCCGACCTGCTCGCCGAGCAGCACCGCCGACCACACGAGAGTGCAGATCGGCTGGGCGAGCTGGATTTGGCTGGCCTTGGCCACACCAGCCGTGGCGAGGCCGCGGTACCAGGCGAAGAACGCCAGGAACATCGAGATGACGGCGACGTAGCCGAACCCGGCCACCGCGAAGCCGTCGACGCCGTGCGGCGAGGCGAGCGTCGGCCGCGAAGCGGCGACCGCGAACGCGGCCACCGGCAACGTCACGGGCAGGGCGAAGGCCAGTGCCCAGGCGATGACCTGCCAACCCGGCATGTCGCGGGCCAGCCGCCCGCCCTCGGCGTAGCCCACGGCCGCCGCGACGAGCGCCAGCCCGAGGTAGCCGTCCGCGAGGCCGATACCGCCCTCGCCGCGCAGCACCGTAAAGGCGCACACCGCCATGGAGCCCAGGGTGGCGGCCGCCCAGAAGCCCCGCGACGGCCGCTCGCCGGCCCGCACGGTGGCGACGAGCGCGGTCGCGATGGGCAGCAGCCCGATGACCACGGCAGCGTGGGAGGAGGACACGTCGCGGAGCGCGAGCGCCGTGCAGAGCGGGAAACCCACCACGCACCCGATCGCGACCGCAAGCAGTCCCGCCCACTGGTCAGGCGCCGGCCGGGAGGCCCGGGCGGCCGCCAGGCAGCCCAGCGCGATCACGGCCGCGACGACGGCACGGCCGATGCCGACGACGATGGGCTCGAACGAGCCGAGCGCCAGCCGGGTCGCGGGAAAGGTGAAGGAGAAGCCCAGCATGCCGAGCAGCGCCCACCCTGTGCCCGGAACCGCTACCCTCCGCGCAACAGTAGCGCTACTCTGAACTGCCATGCAACAGGGTAACAATTGGCCGCAACTCATCGCAGACCTGCGCGCGCAGGCCGCTGGCCTCACCCCGGGAGACCGGCTCCCCTCGACGAGGGAGCTGGTGCGCCGGCACCAGGTCAGCCCCGTCACGGTGTCGCGCGCCCTCGCCGTGCTCGCGGCCGAAGGGGCCGTGGTGACCCGCCCCGGCAGCGGCACCTACGTCGCCCACCACCGGCCCGCCGCACACGCGGTCCCGGACACCTCGTGGCAGGCCGTGACGCTCGGCGAACGCGAGGTCGAGACGGGCGGCCTGCTCGAGCTGTTCTCCCCGCCACCGGACGGGGTGATCCCGCTCTCGGGTGGGTACCTGCACGCCTCGCTGCAGCCGGTACGCGCGCTGGCCACCGCCCTGGGCAGAGCGGGACGCCGGCATGATGCATGGGAACGGCCACCGATCGCGGGGATCCCCGAGCTTCGCGAGTGGTTCGTGCGCTCGGTCGGCGGCACGGCCGCGGCCGCCGAGGCGATGATCACCAGCGGCGGGCAGTCGGCGCTCATGACAGCCTTCCGCGCGATCGCCCCGCCCGGCGCTCCGGTACTGGTCGAGGCCCCGACTTACCCCGGAGCGCTGGCCGCCGCCCGGCTCGCGGGTCTGCGCGCCGT
>JBOHCZ010000150.1:0-4212 GCA_050699195.1 Streptomycetales bacterium | reverse complement strand
TTGGCAGGCCGGGGAAGGGAAGCTGGATGGACCTTCTGACCCCGTTTTTCACCCTGTTCGGGCTGATCAGCCTGGGCATGCTGGTGCTCAAGGCCGCCGCGTTCTTCGACGCCCTGGTGCGCAAGGAACAGGTGTTCCCCGCAGCCAACAAGCTGAGCAAGCCCTTCTGGCTGATCGTGCTGGGACTGGCCGCGGTCTGGAACGTGCTGTTCTCCCATCCCATCGGCATCATCAACATCATCGGGGTGATCGCGGCCGTCGTGTATTTGGTCGACGTCCGCCCGGCGGTGCGTGAGGTGAGCCGCGGCAGCGGCGGCGGGCGTTCGGGGCCGTACGGTCCCTGGTAGGTGGCGCGCACCCGCCCCACCCGGCGGCTCCCCACCGCGGAGGGCGGCCTCGAGTACCTGCTCACCGGACGCGGCCTGCCGGTCACCGTCTTCGCGCCCGGTCTCGGCGCGACGATCGCCGAGACCCGGCCGTTCGGCAGCGGGGTCGCGGGCACCCGCGTGTTCCTGCGGTTCCGCTGGCCCGAGGGTTCGACGGCCGGCTACGGGGCCGACCCGTACGGCGTCCTCGCGCGTGATCTCCGCGCGGTAGCAGAGCATGTCGGGGCGACCAGGGCGCTCGGGGTGTCCCTCGGTGCGGGGGCCCTCCTGCGGCTGATGGCCGACGCGCCCACCCGCTTCGAGCGGCTGGTGTTCGCGCTGCCCGCCGTACTCGACGACATACACGCCGGCGGGTACGCGTCGCGCCTGGCGACGCTCGCCGCGCTCGCGGGAGGCCGCGACGTCGACGGGCTCGCCCGGCGGCTGCTGGCGGAGCAACCGGCCGCGGTACGCCGTAACCCGCAGGCCGCACTGTGGGCGCGCCGCCAGGCAGCAGCGCTCGCCTACCCCGGGCTCGCGGGGTTGCTTCCCGAGCTCGCGGGTCGCGCCCCCCTGGTTGTGCCGGCCGGCCGGGCCGCCCTGGCGAAGGTCAAGGCGCCCGCCCTGGTGATCGGGCAGGAGGCGGACGACGCCCACCCGGAAGCTGTCGCCCGGGAGCTGGCCCACGCCCTGCCGCGGGCGCACCTGCACGTCCTGTCCGAGGGTGGGGCGCTGTGGCTCGCGCGGCAGCGGATCCGCCAACTCGTCTCGGAGTTCCTCAACGCGCCCGCGGGCGCGCCGTAGTCTCGGGTTCATGACGATGGACCTGCACGGGCGCACCCACCGCCTGGAGACCGGCGACCAGACCCTCCGGGAGTGGGAGGCCACGGTGCTGGACGCGACGTCCGAGGGCATCGTGCTGGACCGCTCCGCCTTCTACCCCGGCGGGGGAGGGCAGCCCCCCGATCACGGCGTGCTGCTGTGGGGCGGTGTGCAGACCCGCATCGTCGGCGTACGCAAGGGGGACGACCTCTACCTGCTGCCCGCCGAGGGCGACCCGCTGCCGGCCGTGGGGACCGGCGTGCGTGGGGCGGTCGAGGACGAGCGCCGCACCGCGCTGATGCGCACGCACTCCGGGTTGCACCTGCTGTGCGGCGTGGTCTTCCGCGACTACGGCGCGTTTGTGACGGGCGGCAACATGGCGCCGTCCATGTCAAGCGAAACACGGAGTAGAATTGTTGGTACGGCCCGCATGGACTTCGACCTCCGCGAGGTACCGCCGGGCTTCAAAGAGACGGTGGAGGCGGCATGTAACGCCGAGATCGTGGCCAACCGGCGCATCGACGTCAAGGTGCTTCCGCGAGACCAGGCGTTCGAGATCCCCGACATCATCCGCACCGCGACCAACCTAGTTCCACCCGAAGTGCGGGACGTGCGGATCGTCGACATCGTAGGGCTCGACACCCAGGCCGACGGCGGCACCCATGTGGCGTCCACCAGCCAGGTAGGGCGGATCCGGGTCGCCAAGCTCGACAACAAGGGCCGCGGGTTCCGGCGGGTGCGGATCGAAGTCTCCGACTAGCCCCGGGGCGGTCGTGACCCGCGCCCGGCTGCGCGCTGCCGTCTACTGCCGGCTCTCCCTCGCCGTGTTCGGCTACACAACCAAGGTCGACGACCAAGAGAGCATCCGCCGGAAGATCGCGGGACAGCGCGGCTGGACCGTTGAACCCGACACGTCTACAAGGACAACTCGCGTTCGGCGTGGCGACGCGACCGCAAACGCCCCGGGTGGGACGCCATGCTCGCAGCCATCGAACGCGGCGAAATCGACGCCATCGTCGTCTACCACGGCCACCGGCTCATCCGGCAGCCCTGGGACCTCGAGCTCCTGCTGCGCATCGCCGACGAGCGCGACCTGCGGCTGGCATCCCCCACCGGGGTCAGGAACCTCGACAACCCCGATGACCGCTACATCCTCCGTATCGAGGCCGCGGGGAACTGCCGCGAGTCCGACAACACCTCGCGGCGGGTGAAGCGTCGGTACGAGCGGCTCGCCGAGCTGCCGCCCTGGCCGCGAGCCCACGACCGGTAGCCGTGCACCCGGCCGAGGCCAGCGCGTAGGAGGGCACCCGCTCCCGGTACACCCGCGTGGCTGCCCACCGGCACCGTGGAACCTCGAGGTGCAGGGCTACTCCGAAAGCGTGTCGGTGTACTCGTCGCCTTTGGCCGGGCTGTTGACCGTCCATGCTTTCCCGGTGCTGTCGTTGAAGTTGGTCGCGCCGGCGGCCAGCGACCGGAAGTCCGGGTTGGCGACGATGGTCCCGCCGATCCCCGAACGCTTGAGCAACTCGAAGTCCGCATCCAAGCAGGAAGTGAAGCCGCATGAACGACATGGTTGTGTCGCTGATCCGCACCGCGGTCCCGACGTGGGTCGGTGTCGTCCTCGGGGCGCTCGCCGCGCGTGGGCTCGAGCTGGACCCGGCGTGGTCGAGGACACCACGCTGGGCCGGTTGGAAACATCGGCGTCCGAGCTCGCTGCCGGGGTGGCGCCGGTCATATTCGCTGATGCGCTGGTCGTAGTAAGCGCGCACGCCGGCACGTCGCTCAAGACGATGCTGCTGAATCTGGTGGCACGGCGGCATCCCACGCCACCGCGATGAGGATCACGGTCGAGCACGGCGACACCGTGCTGGTGGTCGGTCAGGCACCATCCGTGGAGTGCCGTTCGGCGAACCACGGGCGGATGGTCAGGGTCGCGGTGGTCGGGTCGGCGCGGACCCGCCGGCATTGGTGACCTTGATGCCCGCGCCGCCTGCAACGCCGTTGATGCCCATGCCGTAGGAGGCGAACGCCTTGGACGCCCGCACACGGAAGATCCTCCTGACTTGGCTCACGATCTGGAGACCGGAGGTACCGCAGGGCTGTGACTTGCAGTGATGGTTGCGGTTTGGTGCGTTTCCACGCACTAACGGGTGTTCTAGGGTCGGGCGGTGGCGTTCATCCGGCGGGTGCGGACGGCGTCGGGGGCGAGGGCGGTGCAGATCGCTGAGTACGCCGGTGGGCGGCAGCGGATCGTCAAGCACATCGGGTCGGCGCATAGCGAGGCCGAGCTGGGGGTTGTGCTGGAGCAAGCGCGTGACTTGCTTGAAGACTCGTCGGAGGGCGTGCTCGGTCTCGGCGTGGAACCGAGACCGCGGTGGCGGGTCTACTGTCCGCGACCGGCGAGGCGAGGTTGTTCGAGGCAGCTGAGACGGCTGAACGGGCGCCGGACCGTGGGCGTGACGGTTCGGGGCGGGTCCTGGCCACCGACTCACGTCTGTTGTTCGACGCGCTGGGTGGGGTGTTCACGGCGTTGGGGTTCGACACGCTCGGCGACGCGGTGTTCGGGGGACCTGGTGATCGCCCGGGTAGTGGAGCCGAGCTCGTTGCTGGACGCTGGTCGCGTTCTGCAGGACCTGGGCCGGGAGCCGGCCAGCTACGCGACGATGAAGCGCACGCTCGGCCGAGCTGGCAGTGGCAGGTACCGCGACCGGATCGCCACCTTGTGCTTCGAGCATGCCAGCACCAGTGGGGACATCTCCCTCGTGCTCTATGACGTCACGACGTTGTACTTCGAGGCGGACAAGGAAGACGACCTGCGCAAGGTCGGGTACTCCGAGGAACGCCGGGTGGATCCGGGGATCGTCGTGGGTCTGCTGGTCGACCGCGCCGGCTTCCCGCTGCCTGAGTTCCGCAGCTGAGTGACTGGTTGGGGACGCGAATGTGGGGGTTGACCTGCGGAAACGCGTGTTGGGCCGGTGACACGGCGTGTCACTAGCCGGTTGGGGATGGGTAGCTCAGCTGGCGG
>JBOHCZ010000149.1:0-2063 GCA_050699195.1 Streptomycetales bacterium | reverse complement strand
CGCGGCAGCCGCGTCGGGCACCAGCACCTTGTGGCCCTGCAGCCGGCCGCCCTCGACCACGCGGGTCGCGGTGTGGCCGTGGTCGAGGAGCCCCTGGGGGACGCCCGGCTCCGCCCAGGCGAGGGTCGCGCGCCGCTCGCCCCGGCACACCGAGCCGTGCAGCTCCGCGTCGCCGCGCAGTGCGGGCTGGGCGAGCGCCCGCGTCGCGAAGAAGGGCGCGGGCAGCAACACGGCGCCGCATTCCTCGAACAGCACCGCCTCATCGAGGAAGCTCAGCCCCTCGTCCAGCCATCCCAGCTCGGCGATCAGCGGCCAGGCATCCGGGTCGTACCCCGCTGCGCCGTCGGCGATCTCGGCGACCCGCCCTGGGCCGTACCGCTCGGCGAGGAAGCGCCGCGCCCACTCACGCAACTCCTCCTGCTCGGGCGAGAACGCGAAGTCCATACCGCTCCTTCTCCGTCCCTCTCCGTCTCTCCGTCCCTCACCTGCTCCGGGGCAGCCCGAGGACCCGCTCCGCGATGATCGCACGCAGGATCTCCGAGGTGCCCGCCTCGATGGTGTTGCCGCGGCTGCGAAGCTGGTGGTGCTGCCAGTAGCCGCCGTCCAGCTGGCCGCCGAGCCCCTGCAACGACACGGCGAGCCTGGTGAGTCGCTGGTGGGCCTCGCTCCAGGCGAGCTTCGCGACCGAGCCCTCGGGGCCGGGCACGCCGGTCTTCACGAGCGCGGTGAGCGCCCGGTAGTTGGTGAACCGCAGGGCCTGCAGCTCGATCCACTCCCCGGCGACGGCGTCGCGGACAAGCGGATCCTCAGCGGCCCGCCGGCCGTCCGGCCCGGTCTCGCGAGCGGCCTCGACAAGCCGGGTGACCTGCCGGTCGAGAGCGGAGACCAGCGCGAAACCCAGCGTGCCGCGCTCGTGCAGCAGCGTCGTCATCGCCACCTGCCAGCCCTCGCCGGGACCCCCGAGCATCGACGTGCCGGGCACCCGGACGTCGGTGAAGAAGATCTCGTTGAACTCCGCGTGACCGGTCAGCTGGCGCAGCGGCCGAACCTCGACGCCCGGCGCGTGCATGTCCACCAGCAGGTAGGACAACCCGCGGTGCTTCGGCGCCGCCGGGTCGGTACGGACCAGTAACAGGCACCAGTCGGCGACGTGCGCCCACGACGACCAGATCTTCTGGCCGTTGACGACCCACTCGTCGCCCTCCTGGCGGGCGCTGGTGCGCAGGCTCGCGAGGTCGGAGCCGCTCTCGGGCTCGGAGAAGCCCTGGCACCACACCTCGTCGGCGGCGAGCAGCGGCGGCAGCAGCCGCTTCTTCTGCTCCTCGCTCCCCCAGGCGATGATCGTCGGGCCCGCCATGTTGAGGCCGATCACCCCCAGGTGGGACGGGGCTCCGGCACGCGCCAGCTCCTCGAGATAGACGCCCTGGTACGTCGGCGGGAGGCCGCGCCCGCCGTACTCCTGTGGCCAGGTCAGCCCGGTGTAACCGGCATCGTGCAGGGTGCGGCTCCACCGCCGCCATGCCTCGACGTCTGGGCGCTCGGAGTCCAGCGGCTGCTCGGGAACGTGGGCGGCCAGCCAGCTGCGCAGCCCGGCCCGGAAGGCCGCCTCTTCGGGCGTGTCGCGAAAGTCCATGCGCCTCCTCCTCGGTGTCTGCCCCTCGGGACGCCCGGGCAGATGTTGATCACGGACGATCTCGGGCGCCCTCAGCCGGGCCCCCAGCCGCACCCGCGCCACCCGCGAGACCGGCCGCCTGACAGGCCTCCCGCGCGAGGCGGACCAGCTCATGCCCCTCGGCCTCGCCGAGCACCTCGTAGGCGGGTGCCGCGAGCCGGTCGGTGAGACGCTCCGCGCGGGCGTGCCGGTCACGCAGCTCCACGCCCACCGCGGGGTAGGGCTCGGGCCAGCGGTGCGCCGTGGCCTCCTCGGGTCCGCCCGGCCCCGCGAGCGTGGCCTCGAGCGGGGTCAGACCGCTGGCGAGGACGGCGAGGACGTGCAGGCCGCCGCGGTGCTCACGCAGCACGAAGGCGTGGTGGGCGGCGCGGGCGGCCGCGTCGCCGGGAGC
>JBOHCZ010000148.1:0-17684 GCA_050699195.1 Streptomycetales bacterium | reverse complement strand
GTGGGAGGCACTGCTCAGCAACAGGAACAAGCGACAGCGAATCGGGGAGTTCCTCGTCCACGGGGTACGCCCCATCGACGAGGCTATCGCCCACGGCTGGCATGTTCGTACTCTGCTGCACGACGGGACGGCGACATCGCGCTGGGCGCGTGGTCTGCTTAGCGGCCGTGTCGCCGACGAAGTAGTCCAACTCTCCCCCGAGCTGCTCCATGAGCTTAGCGAGAAGGACGAGGACACCCCGGAGTTGATCGCTGTTGTGGCAATCCCTCCGGACGACCTCAACCGGATCCAGGTGACTCACAATGGCGTGGTCGTCGTGCTCGA
Organism: Streptomycetales bacterium; assembly: GCA_050699195.1. Lineage (GTDB taxonomy): Bacteria > Actinomycetota > Actinomycetes > JBOHCZ01 > JBOHCZ01 > JBOHCZ01. The sequence continues at coordinate 17,360 of JBOHCZ010000148.1, read as the reverse complement.
CCGCCCAAACAGCCCGGGAAACGTCGGCTCTCTTCTTCGCTCGGCCGACGCACTGGGCGTCGAAGGTGTGATCATCACAGGCCGCGCCGCCGACATCTACGACCCCAAGACCGTGCGAGCCAGCCGGGGTTCGCTCTTCGCCGTTCCCTCCGTCCGCGCCGAGTCGCCGACAGCTGTCGTTGACTGGCTACGAGCCGTCGACTCGATCGTGCTCGTCGGAACGAGCGAGGACGCGGTCACCGACATCTGGAAGCACGACTTCCGCGGGCCGACCGCGGTTGTGGTCGGCAACGAGACGACGGGCATGAGCACGTTTTGGGCCACACACTGCGACTCGGTGGTGCGGATCCCCATGACTGGCTCGGCCAGTTCGTTCAACGCGACCGTGGCCGCGTCAATCACGCTTTACGAGATCGTGCGCCAGCGTACCTCTGGCGCCTAACGACCGGACGGATGCGCCGACTGCTATCTGACCTGGCTCTCGAACTCGATGATGATGCTGCGCCGCAGCTCACCACTTTGGTTGTCGCCTGACCCATGGACTAGACGGACGTCGTGGATGAGGACGTCGCCGGGCTCGGCAGGCACGACCATCCGCGGTCCCAAATCATGTATCCGGAGGACGTCCGCGTCGTCGGCCAGCAGGTGGGAGCCAGGGACGCCTTCGAAGCAGCCGTTCTCCACTGTGGCTCGGTCGAGGAAGACGCTAAGGTTGATCGCCATGCCTGGGGCAACATCGACCCGATCGCGGTGCCAGGGCACACCCGCAACCCCCGGCGTCTTCACCACCATCGCGCACACCCTCGCACGGACCGGCCCGACTAGCGCCGACGCCAGATCGTTCAGCACCGCACCCCGGAACAGGTCTTCGCACCCGGCCACGCCCTGCCTCTCGAGATTGTGGACCCGGTACAGCATCGGCCGGTCGGTGCTGCCGTCCTCGTAGAACCAGAAGTCATCGGTCCGGTCGCCTTCGGCGAAGCGGTCGAGAAGTGCAGTGGTCTCCACACGTAGGTTGCTCACGAGACCTACGTCGACGTGGCCGCGGGCGACAGCATACCCGTCGGTCCGCAAGCAGGACTGCAACGCCTCGATCCCCGGGGATGCTGACGGCTGGTCTACAGGAGTGGCCATAGTCCGAAGTCTGGCACCCAACAGAGTTGGATTGAAGTGACCCCGTCGCGCAGTGTCCGCCGCACTGGGGCCACTTCAAAGGATGGGGTCAAACAGCGTACCTTGACGTGTTACAACGCTCAGCGAACCTGACCGGAACTACCGGGCACGTCACCACCATATTCGCGGATTACACATCCTCAAGATAGACTTATTCTGGAACTGGGACACCCGGACGGTCTCGAAGCGCTTGTTGATGAACTTTCTTCATGAGCGCTTTATGTGCCTCCAGGTCGTCAACCCGAAAAAGAAGATATACTTCGCTTTCGTTGTCTGAGTTTTCCAAAGATTCTCGGAGCCCCTGCTTGGCACACGGCCCCGGCGTTGTTGATGTTTGGGGTCTGGCAGGGTTGTTGTCTGATTTGCGGGTCGAGCGCGGCTCTGCTGATCTTTCAGTTCTCTACGCTGAACGATCATCACAGGAGCCGCGCTCGTGTCGTCATCTTCCCTGATCCCGCCGTGTCTTGACCAGCTCGCTGAGCGTTGTGGGAGGCCGAGCTGGTCACCGGGCCGGTGGAGGCCGAGTCTGCGCTGGTCGAGCGGCTCAACCGGGTTCCCGATCACCGCGATCGGCGGGGGCGCAGGCATCCGCTGGTGGTGGTGCTGGCATTGGTGGCGTGCGCGACGCTGGTGGTCGGCAGCGACAGCCTGTCGGCGATCTGGCAGTGGGCGGCCCGCGCCTCCCAAGACAAACTCGCCCGGCTCGGCGCCCGCTATGACGCGCTGTCCGGCCGGTACCTGGTGCCCAGCGAGCGAACCTTCCGGCGGGTCCTGGCCGGGGTGGACGGCGACGCTTTGGACGCTGCGGCCTGCGGATACATCGCTGATGTCGCGTGCGGTGCGGCCCCGGCGCCGCAGATCCCGAAGGGGCCCGGGCCAGTGGAACGGGAGCAGTGCCGTGCCGCCTGCCGGGCTGCCACCACCCCGCCACCGGAGGGGTTGCTGCCCGCCGCCGCGGTGGACGGCAAGGCCCTGCGGGGCGCCCGCACCCCAGAGGGGGCAGAGTGTTCCTGGTCGGCGCGATCGCCCACGGCAGCGGCGCCGTCCTCGGCCAGCGCCAGGTCCCCAGCAAGCGCGGTGAAGGCCCCGCAGCCCGTCAGCTGCTGTCCGGCCTGGACGTGGCGGGCATGGTCCTCACCTTGGACGCGCTGCACACCACCAAGACGACCGCCCGCCTCATCACCCAGGATCTGGGCGCCCACTACGTGCTGATCCTCAAAGGCAACCAACCGCTCGCCCACGCCGCCGCCCAGACGCTGCTGACCGGCCCGGACACCGAATGGGCGCACACCACCGCCAGTCACGACGACCAAGGCCACGGCCGCACCGAGCGCCGCACGATCAGAACCGCCACCTGCGATGACGACCTGTTCCCCGGAGCCCACCAGGCTTTCCGGCTCCGCCGCGATGCCGGCGGCCTGGACGGCGCCTGGACCAGCGAGGAAATCGTGCACGGCATCACCAGCCTGCCCGCCGACCTGGCCACTCCCGCCCACCTCAAGGCTCTACGAGCGCGGCTACTGGGCCGTGGAAAACCGGCTCCACTGGAGATCCGCGACACCCTCTACCAGGAGGACAAATCCCAGCTCAGGACACGCTCAGGACCAAGAATCATGGCATCTCTGCGCAACTTGGCCATCAGCGCACTCCGCCTCGCCGGACGCCACGACACCACCGAAGCCACCCGCTGGGCCAGCCGCAAAATGCACCGGCCCTTCACCATCCTCGGACTAACAGCGTGATCTTGGAACGGCCGTGCAACCGGCGCTGACAGGCTCCCAGATCCCACGAAGCCGCCTCACCCGATACCGCCTACGGGTGAGGCGGTTTCGTCATGTCTGCGGCCCCCCTACACGGCAGCGCTGAGACGCGCGCCGAGATCGGGTTCGAAGTCATTATCGATCGCTATCCATCTAGACACGCTTCTGTCACCTTCGGGCGACATTGGGGCATCTGTCTAACGCGCTTTAGCGCACAACCTCTATATGTAACCCGGTTTGAGGACACGTACCTCGGTTTGACGATACATACCTCGGTTTTCGGACATTTATAAGGTGGTGGACGTTGTCCGGTTCTGACGTCTAGCTTGTCGTGGAACGCGAGTTGTCTGCTCCGACGGCTCTCCCGCGTGAACCTGGGAGGAAGTGAAGTATGGATGCCCTTTCAACGGAGGTAGGGCTGACGGTACGACATGCAATCAGTACATGGGGCCGTACCGCCCGCCTAATGGCGCTGCTCGTGTCTGTAGCACTTGCAGCAGCCGCCTTCCTGGCGGCAGACCGTATACCAATGATCACCTGGTGACGTGACACCGGAAGCATCGCATCACAACGGCGCCGAGACGCGCTGAGACCATCGAGAACCGCCCCACCCGGTAGAGGGTGGGGCGGTGTCGACGATCACGGAATTCCCCAGTGAGGGGGGCTTGGCGGTCACGTAATTCCCCACCCTGATCACGTAATTCCCCATGGGGATGAGGGTGCGTGTCGGGGTGGACCTGGCCATCGCGGAGACAAGAGTCTTCTCCTCGCCGGATGCGGCGGGGGGAGCCGATGGCAAGGAGAAGTTTCGACGTGATCGACATCGTGGAGATCTTGGTTCACTGGTATGCGGGGCGGTCGAAGAATGAGATGGCGGCCAGCCTGGGCGTTGACCGTAAGACGATCCGTAAGTATCTGGCTCCGGCGGAGGCCGCGGGGATCACGCCGGGTGGCTCGCCGGTCGGTGAGGCCGAGTGGGCGGCGAAGGTCGGTCAGTGGTTCCCGGAGCTGGCCGATACGCGGCTGCGGCAGGTGACGTGGCCGCAGATCGCCGCCCATCACGAGTTCATCGCCGACCAGCTGGCGGCCGGGGTGACCCAAGCGACGGTTCATCAGCGGCTGGTCGATGAGCGGGGGCTGGCGGCCTCGTATGCGAGTCTGCGCCGGTATGTCGCGGCGAACATGGCCGAGGAGGTCCGCCGTGCTCAGGTGACGGTGCTCAACCCGCACCCGTCCGCACCGGGCGAGCAGGCCCAGATCGACTACGGGCGCCTGGGCGTGTGGGTCGATCCGGGGTCTGGTAAGAAGCACACGGTCCAAGCGTTCGCGATGGTGTTGCCGGCATCGCGGCACATGTTCGTCCGGCCGGTGACACGGATGGACCAGCAGGCGTGGACCGAGTGCCATGCGGAGGCGTTTGAGTTCTTCGGTGGTGTGCCGGCCCGGCTGGTGCCCGACAACCTCAAGACCGGGGTGGAACGCCCGGACCTGTATGACCCGAAGATCAACCGGTCCTATGCCGAGTTGGCCGCGCACTACGGTGTCCTGGTCGACCCGGCCCGGGCCTGTAAGCCGAAGGACAAGCCGCAGGTGGAGCGGCCGATGCCGTATATCCGCGATAGTTTTTGGCGGACCCGGGCGGCCGAGTTCACCAGTTTGGAGCAGATGCAGGTCGAGGCGATCCGCTGGTGCCGCGAGGTCGCCGGGCAACGCGCCTGCCGTCCCCTGGAGGGGGCCAAGCCGGCGGTGGTGTTCGCCGCGGTCGAGGCCGAAACGCTGGCGCCGCTGCCCAAGAGCCCGTTCACGCTGGCGACCTGGGCCAAGGCGAAGGTCGGCCCGGACATCCACGCCCGCGTGGACGGGGTGTTGTACTCCATCCCGTGGCGGCACATCGGTGCCACGGTCGATGCCCGCTCCACGCACGCGATGGTGCAGTTCTTCATCGGCGGTGAGCTGGTCAAGACGCATCCGCGTAAGCAGCGCGGCAAGCAGACCGATCTGGGTGATTATCCGCCGGTTATGTGGAATCAGAGCCGAGGCTGTCAAGCGGTCTCGGCAGTTTCGTTCTCTTCTTCTTCGACCTCTTCGGCCCATGCGGATTGCGCATTGCCGAGCGGCGCGACGCGGAAGGCGTCAGCGAAGGCCAGCAGCAGATCGTGCTCCATCTGGGCGGAATCGCTGTCGGGCGTCGGCGCTGCAGCGTAGGCGGCGCGGGCCGGGTGGGCGGTTATCCACTCGTAGCGGGCGAAGCCCCGATCGTAGACCGCGTCTCGGGTCTCCCGGGTGAATCTCCGGTGCTCGCGTAGCCGGCGGCGAAGGCCGTCTCGGCTGGTGCCCTTGCCGATGTAGAGGACTGAGGTGCCGCCGCCGGGGAGCGTGAAGAAGTGGCCGGGCGTGTAGAGCATGTAGACACCCGGCCCGGTAGGGACGTCGTTGATCCACTGTTCGTCGTTTAGGTCGTAGCTGGTGGTGAAGGGCTCCCAGCCAGCCGGTTGTAGGACCAGGTGGTTGAGCATGTAGACCGCCGCGTCACGGATCATGTGTGTCTGCCTTTCGATGTGATCTTGTTGTCGGGGTTCATGTCGTCCGACCTTGGCGGACCTCCACGATTGGCAGCATCACGGCGGGGCGGTCGCCGAGTTGACGGGGCGTGGGTCCGGCGGGCGTTGGGACGTCGGCGAGGCGTTCCAGGAGTTGGTCCAGGGCGGCTTGGCCGTCGTCGACGCGGCGCGTTCGTCGTCGGTGAGGGGGATGGCGACGAGCATTCGCTGCAGGTTGGCCTTGGCCTCCAGGAGTTGGGCCTTGGTGGAGTCCTTGGGGGTGTAGAAGTCGCACTTGGCGCAGGCCATGCGGTGCTGACACTGCTCGAAGAAGGTGTAGGAGCACAGTCCGTGGCCCAGGTCGTAGTACTGCCACGGCTCTCCCGAGGCCGCTTGCCCCGCGGTGACGGCGTCGCGGTCGAGGAGGACCTCGATCGTGCGGACGTTGCGCTCGAAATAGCCGGCGTCCCGGTAGGCGCGGGTCAGCGTGTTGGGAGTGATCTTGGCGTAATGCTGCGTGGTCTCCGGGCTGCCGTGCCCGAGCCATGCCTGGAGCTCGAACAACGTCATGGGCTCCTTGGCGTTGTAGAGCTGGGAGGCGATGGTGGAGCGGGCTCGGTGGCTGGTGATGTTGCCGCGAACATCTCTGGCGGGGACGCCGGCTTTGCGGCAGAGCGTAGGGATGATGACCTGGTTGATGTAGTGCTTGGCGACGCGGCGGGCGCGGATGGCGAACAGGAAGTCGACGTGCTCGGCGGTCTTGCGGTCGAGCATCGTCGGCTGGGTCGGGCGGATCTTCTGCCAGGCCTCGATGGCCTCGCCCATGAGCGGGTCGACGGGCTTGGTGAACGAGCTGCCGGTCTTGTGGGTGGGGACGTCCAGCAGACAGACGGCGTCGCGGGCCAGGATCTGGGAGTCGTCGCCGCTGATGTCGGTGCCGTCGTGCTGCCAGCGGACGCAGCCCACGCGCAGGCGAGCGATCTCGTCGCTGCGCTGGCCGCTGAACAACCAGGTCAGCGTCATCGCGCGGACGAGTTCCAACGGGTAGGTCTGCCCACCAGGAGCGGGCAGGTCCTCCCCGGTCAGGTTCAGCCCGGCCCACAGCAGCTTGGCCCACACGTCGTCGGCGATCACGCGGGGGTCCGGGCCGGTGAGGGCCTTGACCGAGCGTGGGGTAGCCAGCGCGGTGCCCGGGTCGAACCGGCGCGCGATCCACTCCCATTCCTGCAGGTCGCGGAAGAACGTGCGGGTCATCCGCAGGTAGCCGGCCTTGGTCTTGGGCTTCAGCGGCTCTCCGGCCGGGCTGCCGGTGGTGACGGCGCGCTGAACGTAGTCCCCGACGCGCATCCGGTCGACGGCCGCGACCCAGGACGCGCAGGTCTGCCGGGTCCAGTCCGCAGGTCCGGCTATCCCGGGCTGCTCGGCGGCCAGCCACCGGCCGGTCTTGGCCAACACCGACCGGGAGATCCCGCGGACCTTCGGCGTCAGGGTCGAGGTGGCGTACCAACGCTCGACCAGCTCAGCCCATTCGACTGGGGCACCGTCGATCGCCACCGGGCCCCGGGTGAACGACGGGGCTGGGGGCGGTTTCACGTGGCCGAGCTCGGCGAGGGCCCGATGGACGCCATGAACCGTCGCATCCAGCCGTGCTCCGATGAGCCTGTCGCGGCGGACCCGTAGCAGCAGCTCGTCGGACAACTCGTGAAGGAAAGGGCTGCGGTTGATCAGCAGGAGCTGGCAGACGACGGTGCTCCACTGGGCCTCAGTGCCGTGATAGCCCCACCCGGCCAAGACCTTGCCGACCTGGCTGACGGCGTCGTCCGCGCGGTCCTGTCCGAACGCCCTCCAGGCTAGGGCGCCTCGGTGGAACCGGCCGATCTGGTGCAGGTCGGTGAAGCCGCCGAGGAGGTAACCGTAGGTCAGAACGTAGGGGCGGACGCCGTTGTCCACCCGGCCACGCCAGGGTCTCAGGAACTCCTGGCTGCTGGTGCCGATCAGGTCGGTCCACTCGGCGGCGGTCCACTGCCAGTACGTCCTGCCGAGCCGGCCGCTGCGGGCCAGTACCAGTCCCATCGCGTCGATGGCGGCCCGGCGGTGCTGGCGAAGCTCGGACGGCTGCCAGCGCAGCACGGTGTGTGCGTCTTCCAAGGGCCGCAGCAGTCGCCAGATCGGTCGCCACAGATCCACATCAGCACGGTGGCCGTGACGGCGAAGTAGGTCCATGCCCAGCTCACCGAGGGCCGCCTGTTCACGGCCAGACAGCCCGCGACGGTCGTAGCGGTCGGTGTCGATCGGCCAGCGCCACGAGGCGCCCTCTTCGCCGGGATCCCCGACTGCGAGCGCGGTCACCGGACCGCTCGCTCGGGCGCGACGTCCATCCTGGTGAGCGCCTCGATCCGCCAGGCGTGGATGTGGTCCATCGACCGGTTGAGCTTGTCGGCCAGGTCCCGGCCGGACAGGTGGATATAGCGGAGCGTCGACTCGCTGGAGCGATGGCCGGCGAAGGTCGAGATCTCGTGGAGTTCCCAGCCCATCCTGGCCAGGTCGGTCAGGCACAGATGCCGGGTGGTGTGGGTGGAGAAGCGCGGCACCCCGGCGTCGACGGCGATCCGTCGTACGACCTTTGACCAGGTCCACAAGCTCACCGGCTGGCCGTAGTTGCGGCGCGACTCCGACAGGAACAACCGGCCACGGGCCCGGCTGATCTTCGCCCGATGAGCCAGGTAGTTCGACAGCAAGACGCCGGTCGCCGCCGAGTACGGCACGATCCGCTCCAGCCGGTTCTTGGTGTTCTCCGCCTTGACCCGCAGCGTGCGCTGCCCGGGGTCAAGGTCCTCGGTGCCCAGTGAGCACAGCTCCTCGCGGCGCAGCGCCCCGTCGTAGGCCAGCGCGAGCATCACCCGGTTGCGGATCGGCTCATCGGCGGCGATCGCCAGGACCTGCAGCCACTGCCGCTCGTCAGGGATCCACGGCAGCTTGACCAGCCGCGGGATCAGACCCCACTCGTGACCGCCGAAGCGACGTCCCGGCGTGTACTTCCCGCGCCCGACCGGGTTGGACCCGCGCAGGCCTTCCTCGATGAGGTGGTCATAGAACAGGCGCACCGGGACCAGCCGCTGCTGGATCGTGGCGTTGGACAGCCCCGACCCCGAATCGAGCGACACGACGTTGGCGCCGCGGCGGTTCGGCCTGCTGGTGAGCTCGCGGACGAACACCGCGACATGCGCCCGGTTCGCGGTGACCGGGTCGACACCTTCCCGCTCGCAGACCTCCAGGTACTCGGCCAGCCCGCGGGCATAGGCGTCGATAGTGCGGGCTGCCCGCCCCAGATCGGTCCAGATCTGCAGCCATCCGGCCGCTTGCTCGTGGCGGCCCAGGACGGGCCACTTCTCCTCGAGTACGACGGTGCCCAACGATGCTCCTCAGCTACCGGCGAGACCGTACCGGAGCTGATCACCCGGCAGGTCTGATTCCAAGTAACTGAGAAGAAGGTCGCGTTCTTCATGCGCGGCCCCGCCTGGTGCCGCAAGAAGGCCGCCGAGGTCGGGCCCGCCTGCGTCGAACTGATCGCCGGGCTGCTGGCCGAGAACGCGTTGTATCGGCTGCGGGCCGCCCAAGGCGTGCTCGGCCTGGCCGACAAACACAACCCCGCCCGGCTGGAGGCCGCCTGCGCCAAAGCGATCACGGTCGGCGACCCCACCTATAAGACCGTCAAAGGCGTCCTGGCCGCCGGCACCGAGGACGTGCCGGTGCACGAACCCACCGGCGACGCGGGTGCTGCGGCGTTCCTGCACGGACCCGATCAGCTGTTCGGCAACGTCGTCGCCCTGCCCACCACGACCAGCGGCGACGCGGCGGCCGCGGTGACGACGACGGCCAGCACGACCACGACCACCGCCGAAGGCGAGGCCTCATGAAGCCCGGCGACGCCGTCCCCACCTCCACCACGACCATCACGACCGGCGGCACCACCGCCACGAGCAGCAAAGGCCAGCAACCGATGACCACCACCCTGACCGACACCAACGCGCTCAACGCAGCGCTGCGCACCCTCAAGCTGTCGGGGATGCTGCAGACCCTCGATGCCCGGCTCGCCCAGGCAGGCGCCGGAGATCTAGGGCACCTGGACTTCCTCACCGTGCTGTGCCAAGACGAGATCTCCCGCCGCGACACCATGTCGATGCAACGGCGGCTGCGCAAGGCCCGCTTCGATGAGCAGAGCACCCTGGAAGGCTTCGACTTCGACGCTTCGGCGAAGCTGCCCGCCGCCCAGATCCGTGACCTGGCCGCGCTGCGCTGGCTACACGCCGGCGAGTCGGTGATCCTTTATGGGCCCGTCGGGGTCGGCAAGACCCACGTCGCCCAAGCCCTCGGCCACCTCGCGATCCGCCACGGCGCCGACGTGCGGTTCATCAAGACCAGCCGGGCCCTGGCCGACCTGGCCGGCGGACGAGCCGACCACACCTGGGAACGACGCCTCGCCGCCCTCGCCCGGCCCGCCGTCCTCATCCTGGACGATTTCGCCATGCGCGAGCTCACCCCGCCCCAAGCCGACGACCTGTATGAGCTCATCAGTGAACGAGCAGGCCGCTCACTGATTTTGACCTCCAACAGGGCCCCGGTCGACTGGTATCCGCTGTTCCCCAACCCCGTCGTCGCCGAGTCCCTGCTCGACCGGCTGATCAACAACAGCCACCAGGCGTTCATGAACGGCCCAAGCTACCGCCCGAACAAGCGACCCGGGCGCGTCGTCACCCCCGGGAACAAGACCATCGAGTAGAACAGACCCACGGCCAGGGCCTGGGGAATTACTTGAGCACAGCCCCTGGGGAATTACGTGGCGTTCGACAGCGGTTCTCGATGGTCCCTTATGGAGCGTCTAGGCAGCAAGCGAGGCGGCCGGTTCTGGGCTCCTCTTGCTGTCGACACGGTCGCGGTCCGCCGGGCGCTTGCCACGGCCAACCGGCTTGATATCGATCACCCAGCAACCGGCACATGATTTCCCGCTGCTTAGGGGCACTGGCAGGCTCTGTGGGCTGCACAGAGGCGTGTAGCCGCGGGGCAGGCGCCGTCCGCATCCAGCTCCCAAAGGAAGCGGCCGCAGGGCCACAACAGCCCGGGCGGTGGTCCGCGGAGATCTTCGTGAATGAGATGATGCTCGGATGGGAAACGTTGCCGGCAGCCCCCTGTACCTGCCCGCCCTGCTGACCTTCGCCGTCGTTATCTGGATGCTGCCGACGATCATCGGCGCTGTCCGGGGCGTCGACGGTCTGGAGTGGGTGTTTTTGTCCAATCTACTGCCCATCATCGGTTTTCCGGTGGCGCTCCTTGGGGCCTTTATGCTCCTTAGCCGCCGCACCCGCCGACAGTCTGTCGCGTTCATGCCCGTGCCGGGTTGGCCGGAGCTATCCCCTGTACCGCCTCCGCACGGGCAGTGGAGGCCGGACTGCGAGAGTTGCCGCTGTGGTGCTGTGCGCTACCCGGCACGGCCGCGTTGACGTCTTGAGTGTCTCCACCGCCCGCTCTCAGGCCACCCATGGATGAAATGGGTTCCTACAAGTACACGGCGTGTCTCGGGAGACCGTCCGCAAGGCCATCGCGCTGCTGCGCAGTGAGGGTGTTGTCGTCACCGAGCCGGCCCGTGGCACCTATGTTCGTGATGTGCCGGAGATGACGATCGTGCGAGTTGAGTCCGCGGCGGTCGTGAGGTCCCGGATGCCTTCAGCCGATGAGCGTCGGTACCTCGGCATTCCTGAGAGTGTCCCGGTCTTCGTGATCAGTCGCGATGGAGAAGACAACGAGGTGTTCTTGGCCGACAGGACCGAGCTGCACCTCGAACCCTGACCGCGCTGCCTTACCGCGCCTGTAGGTGGGGCGGCTGGTAACAGATGGTCGTCGGTTTCTGCTCGGCTTGCGAGAGGGGTCGGGCCCGCTAGGTCTCGCTTGTGCCTCTTGAGCTGGCGCGGGTCGTGGACGGGTTTATCGGCGCGGGCTGCCAGGCTCGGGCGGTGTAGGTCGCTGCCGTGATCTGGGGAGGTGTCGGCGGTCAGCGCCGGTTGCTTTCGGCTTGCGCTGGCTTGGGCGGAACACACCGGGGAAGTCCTGGCGGGCGAGGTCGGTTGCGGCGCCGTTGCGGGGTGCCTGGGTGGGTTTCACCGCGGCCCCTTGCAGGTCCGGTACGGCTGACATCAGCCGTTCGGCGGCCGCGCGGGCGGCGGCGGCTTGGGCGGCGTGCTGCTGAGCATGTCGAAGATCGGCGATCGCTGATGCCAGGGCCGCAAGATTGACGATCAGTTTGATCGAGGTCAACAGGCGGTGATCGACGCTTCCGGCCAGTGCCAGCAGCCGGGCCGCCGCGCGTAGCCGACTGCCGAGCAGCGAGGGGCGGGGGATGCGGCCATGGGGTCGGCGGGAGGCTCGGTCGTAGGCGTCGGCTGCCTGCCGCAGCTGCGGATGGCCCGAGGTGCTGGCGCAGACGTGCAGCGCGTCGGAGGCCGCCCAGGCGGCATCGCAGGCCGCGGCCGGATCCGTGCGCGACCAGATACGGATCTGGTCGGTCACGACCGTGACGGTCACGCTGATGTGGTCCCAGATCGCGTCTCTGTCTTCGGCGGTCAGCCAGGTCGTCTCGCGGCGGGGGTGTGGACCGGGCGCGGTGCCGGCATGTAGGCGGCGGCGTATCTGCGGCAGTGTCAGGTCATCGCAGAGTCGTCCGCCGCCGATCCAGATCTGCTCACCGCGGTAATCCAGATGGCCCGGGAGGCTGACCGCATATCCCGTCACCTCGCCGGGGTTGGTCTGGCTGAACCGCAGCCGTACAAGCAGGCCGACGGCCTCAAGCGCAGCGAAGAAATCCCGTTCACTCCCGGTCCTAGCGGCCGCGGCGCGGACGGCCGCTCGCATCAGCAGCCGCTGCCCGGACCCGAAGCCGCCCTTGCGGCGCTGGGTCTGGGTGGTGTTGTCGCGCGCCGGTGGTTGTGGGGTGTTCCAGCGGCGGCGGAGTTTGGGCAGTGTGAGGTCGGCGGCCAGCTTCCCGCCGCCGTACCACACTGGCTCGCCGGTGCGGGAGGTGTGGTGGTCCAACCCGATGGCGTAGCCGGTCACCTCACCCGGGGTGTGTTCGCTGAAGCGCCTTCTCACCCGGACGCCATCGGCCTCGAGCGCGGCGAAGAACTCCTGCTCGTTGCTCGCGCCGGCCGCCGCTGTGACCACATGCCGCCGCAGCGCGATCCGGGGTGCCTCCTTCCAGCGGCGGCGCTGTACCTGCTCGGATTCAGCGCGGGTCGGGCGGCGCGCGGCCGTACGGTCCCCGGCCGCGGTGACCCGCAGCCCAAGGCGGTCTTCTACGGCGCGGCACGCCTCCCGTACCCGGTAGAAATCGTTCCACGTTCGGGGCTTGGTGCCGTCTTGGCGGGCGAGGGTGGCGGCGATGTGGATGTGGTCGTCGGCGTGGCGCACCGCGACCCACCGGACCGCATCATCGGCGCCGAGAGGGGCGAGCCCGGTGTGATGCATGACTTCATGCGCGATCTCAGCCCATGCGTCATCCGACATGACCTCGTCTTGCGGCGCGGCGCGAACGATGCAATGCCAAACAGCCTTGGCGTAGCCGTCGGCACCCAGTGCCGCCAAGGGCTCGTTGAGCAGGCCGATGAGGCGGCGGAAATCCCTGGAACCGTTCGGGCGCCAGGGCGGCTCGAGCTCCGCTGGATGTTCCCAGCCCGCCACGAGATGAGGATTGACGTGCTCGGTGGCTTTGCCAGGCCCGTACAGGTAGTACAGCAGGCTCCCGACGTGGTCTCCGCGAGTGACCTTCCCGATCATGGAATGCGCCTCCGGATCGCCACGGACGCTTCTTCCAAGCGCCGGATAGCCCGCATGCACGCCTCCGCGTACGGAAGAAGATTCCCCGGATCCTCTCCGGTCGCGTTCAACGCGGCGACCGCCTGGTTGAGGTTCACTCCGATCTTCCGGACCTGAGCCCGGGCCTGCATGTGCTCCACCAGCGCGTCCCGGAGCGGACGGTCCGGCCGGAGAATCTCCCCTCGCGCGGCGGCCAGCGTCGCCTCCGCTGCAAACCTCGCCGGAGTCACGTGATCTCGCGCGGCCGCCTCCCGCACCGTCTCAACTTCCTCGTCGCTGAACGTCAGCTTCACGGCCGTGCCCCGAACACCAGGCCGCCTGCTGCGGCGCCGCGCCGTACGTTTCGCCGTCGACACCTCGGCGACCCTCCACCCTCAACACGCTTTGACCTTCCGGGACCGCGCTCGGTCCCACCAACAGCGTTGCTGCTCAGGATCACCGCGTAGACACCGCCGAGTCGCCACGCCACACACGGAGTTACTCCGTGAATATCTTGCTTCCGCCTGTCCCCGGTCCTTGATCTGCTTCGCGCGCGCCTTTCGGCATCGCGAATTTTCACCCAGGAGGTCCCGGGGACGTCCCCCCAGGATGTCTGTACGCCTTCGGAGTCGGCGGACAGTCTCGCGGTACGTGTGGCGGTTCACGTACGCCGATGACGTGACGTACGGGAGGGCCAAGCCGACGAGACCGGCCGCGAAACCCGCGACCGCACACGACTTTGAGCGCCTGGTTACTCGTTGGGATTGGGACCCAGCCGGATCCGCGGTCGCCGCCCGGGGCGCCCTCGTGAACACCGCCATTCCGGGCTCCCGCCCTGCTGCGCCGGAGGGATTCCGGAACAGGCGCTTTTCGGTATTCCGTCTCGCGTTCCGGGATCGGCCTTCCGTTCCGGCTTTCCGGAGCGATCCGGAACCGACCCTGCCTGATCGCGACGACCAAGCGGAGAGTCGAGGGCGACTTGAGAGTGATCGACCAAAACCAGACTCGCTGCCACGATCCCCCGTTCACCAGACCGTGTTGAGAGGAAGACATGAAGTCCTACGACGACGACACCCTCAAGCACCTGCGACAGACCATTGCCGACCACCGGCGCGCTGCCGGTGAGAGCGGTAAGGAAGCGGCCAAGCTCCGGAAGCTGGTCCGGGCGCATGACCAGCGCGCCGTGCGCTCGCACCGGCTCGCCGCTCAGCTCCAACGGCTGCTCGAGCAGGCCGAGGGCCAGCCGGTCACCAGCATCGAGCCTGACCCGGTAGGCGAGCGCGCCAGGCTGGTCGCCGGCTTCCACGAGTTCGCTGACTTCATCGAAGAGAACCCGCAGATACCGGTGTCACGAAACCAGACGATCCACTACTTCGTGAGCAACAGCCGTGGTGTCGCGGATCCGATCGCCGAGGTGAACCGGGTCGCCGAACTACTGGGCGTTCAGGCCGGCCCCATCCACGGCAACGGCCCACACCACGTCGCGGTGCGCTCGTTCGGGACGGCGGTCGAGTACGAGGCGATCGTGTGCAACGCCTACGACAAGGCCTCTTGACGGTTGGCCATGGGCCTTCCCACCTGGCGCGTTCGCCGAGCTGATCACGCTCGGGAGGGGGGATGCATCCCCCTCCTCACGGCGGTCCAGGCATCAGACGCTTCTGCGACCTGTACCCGGAACGCGGTGCGTTCCGTGTCGTCACCGAGCCGATCCATGCCTCGGCGAAACCATACCCGCCGGAAGTTCAGTAGAAGAACGAGGAATTGGCAGACTCATCTGCGGCGCCAGCACAAGCAACGTGAACGTCGGCATCACCGGCAATGGCACGCACAACGCAATCTGACGCGACCCAGCCGGAGAAGAGGTGACCCCGACGACCAACACACCACGCCGAAGCAAGCCCACCTGTCCGCAGCGAACCAACCCGGCCGGGCAGCGCCACCATGACGCCACCGACGACGATCCGGCTGCCTCTGCGGGTACGTCGCGTGAGGAGTCGAGCAACCGGCGCGCCCGGCTCGCCCCCAAGGATCGAGAATGGGTCAAGCGCAAGGCCGCAGAGCTCGGACCGCTCACACCGGAAGAACGGGAATTCCTCGCGCTGATCTTCCGGAACAGCAGACGGCGCTGAGGAGCGCTCAGACACACGAAACCGCCTCACCCGATACTACTTTTCTACGGGTGAGGCGGTTTCGTCGCGTCTCACGGCCGTTCCAAGATCGTGAGCGCGCGGTGAGCAGCGCGGTGTAGTGGTGTATCGCGATGTGATCACTGTCGGCGCGTTGGGCCGGGTATGTGCCGAAGCCCCGGCTGCAAGGGGTCTTGCCACAGTCCCGATGTCGCCGGAGCTTCGTCATGGTCGAGTGTGCCAGTGTCACCGCCGATCCCGCACCGGTTGGCACTGTTACGGTTCCCTCGCGGATGCGTGCTGTGACCTGTTGGAGCTGTCTGGTGGGGGGTCGGACGGCCGCTCGGATCAAGGGCGGGATCATCCGGTCGCGGGGGTGCTGGCGCTGTCGGCGGCGGCGATCGTTGCCGGGATGCGCGGGCTATACCGCGATCGCCGGATGGGTCGCCGACGTACCCGCCGAGGTGCTGGCGGAGGTGTACATGCGGGCCGGTGCGGCCCCGGCCGGTCCGCCGCCGGAGACCACGATCTGGCGGGTGTTGACCGATGCCGACAGCGAGGCGTTCGACGTCGCGATCGGCACCTGGCTGATGAACAACCTGCTGGCCTGCGCCGCAGCCCCCGAACCGGGCGGCAAGCACGACGACGGGGACGGGGACGGGCCGATGCAGGTGCGTCTGGACGGCAAGACCGTCCGCGGCGCCAAGAGCGCCGATGGCAGCCAGCTGCATCTGCTGGCGGCGGTGGTCGGCCCGCCCGGCCCGGCACCGGTGGCCTCGGTGGTGGTCGCCCAGGCCGAGGTTCCCGACGCCAAGCCGAAAGAGACCACCGTCGCGACCTCGGTGCTGGCACAGGTCGACCTGAACGACAAGGTCGTGACCGCCGACGCACTGCACACGGTGAAGGCCACCGCCACCTACATCCACGACTGCGGCGGCCACTTCGTGTTCCCGGTCAAGGAGAACCGCCAAGCGCTGTTTGATGCCACCTGGACACTCTGCCCTGGGCCGATACCCCGGTCGCTCACGTCGAGACCGACCGCGGACCCGGCCGCATCACCACAACCACCCGCACCATCCAGGTCCTGCCTGCACCGCCGGATCTGCCGTTCCCGCACGTCAACCAGGTGTTCCTCATCGAGCGGCACGTCACCGGCCTGGACGGGCAGCCGATCTCGGCCGTCGCCCAGCTCGCGTCGCCAGCCCCACCCCCGACCAGGCGACCGCCGCCGCACTGGCCCGCTACGTGCGCGGTCAGTGGACCATCGAGGTACTGCACTGGCTCCGCGACACGACCTGGCGGGAGGACAACTCCACCGTCCGCACCCGATCCGGCCCCGCATCATGGCCTCGCTGCGCAACCTGGCCATCAGCGCCCTCCGGGTGGCCGGACGCACCGAACATCACCGAGGCCACCCGATGGGCCGGCCGGAACATGACCAGGCCCTTCACCATCCTCGGCCTCACCTAACCGATCTTGGAACGGCCGTGCTCCCGGGTCACAGGAGACTGGCCATGGCCGCATCCGGCAACACTGAAGATCCGCTGGCCAGCGCATGAAGGTATCTGGTTAGATCGTCAACATCGGCGTAACCTTCTCACCCCGGAGTGCACCCGATGGAAGGTCTCCCACAGGAGCTTGTCAGGCTCTTCGCCGACACGCCGCAGCTCGGTTGGATCTTCCAAGACCGTTACCAAACTCGTCGCGAATTTCCACACCCGCCACCGTCGCTGCCGCCAATTCCCCCTCACTTGCCGAACCGTATCCACATGACAAAGCGGCAGCTGGGCAAGAGTATGTCCAACTGGCTACCTATTAGCATTCTAGCCCTCCCGGTCGTTGCGCTTTTCAGCGCTGGGCACTTTCATGGGACGATGCCACGAGTGCCGCCGATACTTTCTCTTTCCTTGTCCTACTTT
>JBOHCZ010000147.1:0-14153 GCA_050699195.1 Streptomycetales bacterium | reverse complement strand
GGCCTACGCCGCGGCCTGGGCGAGCGTCGCCGGCCCGATGGGCGGCATGGGGGAGTCCGGGGTGTCGCGCCGCCACGGCGCCGAGGGCATCCACAAGTACACCGAGCCGCAGACGATCGCCATCCAGCGGATGATGGACATCGCGCCCGCCTTCGGGCTCTCCGAGCGGGGCTGGGCCGGTTTCCTGACCCGCTACCTGCGGCTGATGAAGCGGCTGGGGGTGCGGTGAGCGACCCCGCGGAGGGAGCGCCGTTCGACTACGACGTGCTGGTCATCGGCTCCGGTTTCGGTGGCTCCGTCTCGGCCTTGCGCCTGACCGAGAAGGGCTACCGGGTCGGGGTGCTGGAGGCCGGCAAGCGGTTCGACGAGGCGAGCCTGCCCACCACGACGTGGGATGTCCGGAACTTCCTGTGGGCGCCCGCACTCGGCTGCAAGGGCATCCAGCGGATCCACCTGCTCAAGAACGTGATCGTGCTCGCGGGCGCGGGCGTGGGCGGCGGGTCGCTCGTGTACGCGACCCTGTACCGGCCGCTCGACCCGTTCTACGACGACCCGCAGTGGCGGCACATCAGCGACTGGCGAGCCGAGCTGGCCCCGTTCTACGACCAGGCCGCGCGCATGCTGGGCGTCACCGTCAACCCCACCACGACGCCCTCCGACGAGGTGGTACGCCATGTCGCCGAGGAGATGGGCGCGGGCGACACGTACCACCGCACGCCCGTGGGCGTGTACTTCGGCAGGCCCGGGGAGGAGGCGGACGACCCGTACTTCGGCGGTGCGGGGCCGCGGCGGCGGGGATGCATCGAGTGCGGCGCCTGCATGTCGGGCTGCCGGCACAACGCGAAGAACGCGCTCACCAAGAACTACCTCTACCTCGCCGAGCGGGCGGGCGCGGCAGTCCATCCCGAGACGACGGTCACCGCTGTCCGCCCGGGTGGGGGCGCCGGTGCGGGGTACGTGGTCGACACCGTCCGCACCGGTGCGCTGCCGGGCCGGCGCAGGCCCCGTACCTACACCGCGGAGCAGGTGGTCTTCGCCGCGGGGGCGCTCGGCACCCAGCGGCTGCTGCACCGGATGCGGGACACCGGCCGGCTGCCGGGCCTCTCGCCCCGGCTCGGCGTGCTCACGCGGACGAACTCGGAGTCCATCCTGGGCGTGCGGACCCCTCGCGTCACGACGGACTTCTCCCGGGGCGTCGCGATCACCTCGTCGTTCCATCCCGACGCGAGCACGCACATCGAGCCGGTGCGCTACGGCCCGGGCAGCAACGTGATGAGCCTGCTGCAGACCGCGATGACCGATGGCGGCGGGCGGGCTCCACGGTGGGCGAAGTTCCTGGGCCAGCTCGCGCGGCGGCCGCACGATCTGTTCCGGCTGTTCGACCTGCGTGCCTGGGGTCAGCGCACCATCATCGTCCTCGTCATGCAGTCGCTCGACAACTCCATCACCGTCGTCACCAGGCGCGGCCGGCTTGGCCGGCGCCGGCTCTCGACGAGGCAGGGCCACGGCCAGCCCAGCCCGTCGTGGATCCCGCTGGGCAACGAGGCCACGCGGCGGATGGCCGCCCGGGTCGGCGGGTACCCCGGGGGAAGCTGGGGCGAGCTGTTCAACGTCCCGCTCACCGCGCACATCATCGGTGGCTGCGTGATCGGCGACTCCGCGGACACCGGGGTGATCGACGCCTACCACCGGGCGTACGGCCACCCGGGTCTGCACGTCGTCGACGGTGCGGCCGTCTCGGCCAACCTGGGGGTCAACCCGGCGCTCACGATCACCGCACAGGCCGAGCGGGCGATGGCCTTCTGGCCGAACCGCGACGAGGCCGACCCCCGCCCGCCGTTGGGCGCACGCTACGCCCGTGTCCCCTGCGTGGCGCCGGGTAGGCCCGCCGTGCCCGCGCCCGCACCCGGCGCCCTGCGGCTGCCAGGATGACTGCCCGCGCGGCGCAGGCGGTCGCGATGAGAAGGGGGCTGCACACCGGCTCTACAACCGAGGTACGAGATGACGGTCGGCCTCGGAAAGATCCGAGGCCGACCGTCTCGCACATGACCGGGTGCTGTCCCCTGCACCACGGCCACGACACCGGCATGGGATGTACGACAGGCCTCTGACTCCCTGAGAGACCCGCGCTCCATGACGGCGAACTACGCCGGACCGACCCCCGGGCGCGAACTTGGTCGCCGCGGATGCGGTCGCCCTGGACAACGAACGAAATCGGGACGGGTTACGGGCCGCCCCCGGCACCAGGCGCCCGGCGGCCGGCGGCCGGCGAGCCGGACTGAGATCCACCACCACGCCTTAGAATCGAGGCGAACCCCGACCGCGAAAGGCCACGTGTGACCGTCGTCGTCGTCGATTTCGGCGCCCAGTACGCCCAGCTCATCGCCCGCCGGGTCCGGGAGGCACGGGTCTACAGCGAGATCGTGCCCCACACCACACCGGCCGAGGAGATCCTGGCCCGGCGTCCCGAGGCGATCGTGCTGTCGGGCGGCCCCGCCTCCGTGTACGCGGCAGGGGCGCCGCGACTGCCACCCGAGCTGTTCCGGGCCGGGGTCCCCGTGCTCGGCATCTGCTACGGCTTCCAGGCCATGGCGCAGGCGCTGGGCGGCGTGGTCGAGCGGACCGGCGGCGCGGAGTACGGCGGCACGCCCCTCACCGTCAACGGGGCCGGCAGCACGCTGTTCCGGGGCGCGCCCGGCATGCAGCCGGTGTGGATGTCGCACGGCGACACGGTGCGCGCAGCCCCGGAGGGCTTCCGCGTCACGGCGGGCACCGCCGGATCGCCCGTCGCGGCCTTCGAGGACGACGAACGCCGGCTCTACGGTGTGCAGTTCCACCCCGAGGTGCGCCACACCGCCCACGGCCAGGACATCCTCGAGCGCTTCCTGTTCGATGGGGCCGGCTGCCGGCCGACGTGGACCATGGCGGGCATCGTCGACGATGCGGTCACGGACATCCGCGCCAGGGTCGGCGCCAAGCGCGTGCTGTGCGGGCTCTCCGGCGGTGTCGACTCGGCGGTGGCGGCGGCCCTTGTCCACGAGGCGGTGGGCGAGCAGCTCACCTGCGTTTTCGTGGACCACGGCCTGCTGCGCGAGGGCGAGGCCGAGCAGGTCGAGGGTGACTACGTCGCGGCGACCGGCGTCTCCCTCAAGGTCGTCGACGCCTCCGGGCGCTTCCTCGACGCCCTCGAGGGCGTCACTGAGCCCGAGGAGAAGCGCAAGATCATCGGTCGGGAGTTCATCCGGGCCTTCGAGCACGCCGCCCGCGAGGTCGTCGCCGGCGCGGGAGCGCACGGCGAGACCGTCGAGTTCCTCGTCCAGGGGACGCTCTACCCCGACGTCGTCGAGTCCGGCGGCGGCGCGGGCGCCGCGGCGAACATCAAGTCCCACCACAACGTCGGCGGGCTGCCGGAGGACCTGGGGTTCCAGCTCGTCGAGCCGCTGCGCCGACTGTTCAAGGACGAGGTACGCCGGGTCGGCGAGCAGCTCGGCCTGCCGCCCGAGATCGTGTGGCGCCAGCCGTTTCCCGGCCCGGGCCTCGCCGTCCGCGTCATCGGCGCGGTCGACCGTGAGCGGCTGGAGTCGCTGCGCGCGGCCGACGCGATCGCCCGCGAGGAACTGACCAGGGCAGGGCTCGACCGGGAGATCTGGCAGTGCCCGGTGGTGCTGCTGGCCGACGTGCGGTCGGTGGGCGTGCAGGGCGACGGGCGGACGTACGGCCACCCGGTCGTGCTCCGGCCGGTGTCCTCCGAGGACGCCATGACCGCGGACTGGTCCCGGGTGCCCTACGACGTGCTGGCCCGGATCTCGACGCGCATCACCAACGAGGTCCGCGAGATCAACCGTGTCGTGCTCGACGTCACCAGCAAGCCCCCCGCCACCATCGAGTGGGAGTGAATCGGGTGGAAACGGCCCGGAGTCCCGCGCAGTACGCCGGCGAGACGAGCGCGGCCGGCGCTTGGTTGCGCCAGCCCAACAGGTTCACCGACCGCATCACCGCCGGGGGGGCGACTGGGCGGCCCGTCGAGGCCGGCCGCTATCAGCTCGTCGTGTCGTACGCCTGCCCCTGGGCGCAGCGCACGGTGATCGTACGCCGCCTGCTCGGCCTCGACGGGGCGATCGGGCTGTCCGTCGTCGACCCGATCCGCGACGAGCGCGGCTGGCGGTTCACCGACCAGCCGGGCGGCCGGGACCCCGTGACCGGGCTCGTCTTCCTGCGCGAGGCCTACCTGGCGGCCGACCCGTCGTACGACGGACGGGTCACGGTCCCGGCGATCGTCGACCTCCAGACGGGGAGGGTCGCGACGAACGACTACCCGCAGATCACGCTCGACTTCCAGACCGAATGGCACGCCTACCATCGCGCCGACGCCCCCGACCTCTACCCCGCGGGCGCGCGCGACGAGATCCAAGCGCTCGACGCGGTCATCCACCCGGACGTGAACGACGGTGTCTACCGCTGCGGTTTCGCGACCAGCCAGCAGGCCTACCGGCGGGCGTACGACCGGCTGTTCGCCCGTCTTGACTGGCTGTCCGACCGCCTCGCCCGGCAACGCTACCTCGCCGGCGACCGCATCACCGAGGCCGACGTGCGGCTGTTCACGACCCTGGTGCGCTTCGACGCCGTCTACCACAACCACTTCAGGTGCAACCGGAACAAGCTCACCGAGATGCCGGTGCTGTGGGCCTACGCCCGGGACCTCTACCAGACCCCTGGTTTCGGCGACACCGTCGACTTCGACCAGATCAAGCGGCACTACTACGGCACGCACGAGCGCCTCAACCCGACCCTGATCGTCCCCGGGGGACCTGATCTCTCCGGCTGGGACACGCCGCACGGCCGCGAGGCCCTCGGCTGAGGCGCCGCGGCGACCTGGATAGCATCCCCCTCGTATCTGGGCGGCGTGATCCCGACGAGGAGCGCGATGGACATCCTGCGGCTGGTGCTGATCTTCCTCCACTTCCTGGGCATGGCGAGCCTGCTCGGAGGCATCCTCGTACAGCTCACGGCAGCGCAGCAGCGGGTCGTGCCGGCGATGATCCACGGAGCCCTGACCCAGCTGGTGACCGGGCTCGGCCTGGTCGGAGTCGACGAGGTGACGGGCGATGATTTCGGCGGTCACGCCAAGGTCGGGGTGAAGCTCGCCGTCGTCCTGGTGATCGTCGGCCTGGTCTGGGTGAACCGGCGGCGCGCCCGCGTGTCGGCGGGGACATTCGCCGCGATCGGCGGCCTGACCGTCCTCAACGTCGCGGTGGCCGTCTTCTGGACCTGACGGCGCAGCTCAGCGGTTTTCAGACGGTCGCCACCACCTGGAAGGTCTCGGCCAGCCGGCCGTCGGCCAGCCCGGCCGCGCGGGCGCGGGCGGTGTGCCAGCCGTGCAGCATGTCCTCGAGACCGTCCATGTGCGCGGTCTGGCTGGTGTGGGCGAGCAACGCGGCGGTCTTGCGGTCGAACGACTCGGTCACGTCGACGTGGTGGTCGGACCGGGGGCCGCCCATCAGCCATACCTCGGAGACCGTCCAGGCCTCGAGTCCCTCGTCGCGCAGCAGCTCGGGGTGCGCGAAGGGGTTGCGCGCGTCGGGATAGACCGCCCGGAGGGCGGCCTCACCGGCTTCCAGATGATCGGGGTGGAAGGCGTAGACGGCCTCCCAGCTCCGCTCCGGGCTGTGGATGACCATGCGTTGCGGGCGGATGTCGCGGATCTGCCGCGAGATGTCCCGGCGCAGGGCCAACGTGCACTCGAGCCGGCCGTCGGGATAGGACAGGAAGCGGACGTCGTCGACGCCGACGCACTTCGCGGCCGCGCGCTGCTCGGCCTGGCGGATGCCAGGGATCTCGGATCGCGGCACGTTCGGGTCGAAGCCCCCCGAGTCTCCGTCGGTCAGGATCAGGTAGGCCACCTCGACACCGGCGTCGGTCCATCGCGCGACGGTGCCGGCCGCTCCGAAGTCGACGTCGTCGGGGTGGGCACCCACGACCAGAACCCGCGTGACGTCCCTGTCGTCCAGCATGGCAATCATCGTACGGAGGTCCGGTACGGCGCTGTCCCGGAACCACGCTTCTGGACAGGAGCGGTCGCGAACCGCGGGAGCGCGACCCGCCGGGCGTCGCGCCGCCCCTCGCCCCCGTCGCGTCACCCCTCGCAATAGACTCGCTAGGTGTCCGAGCTCTTCGATGACCTTCCGCTGCACGGCCTGTCCACGCTCGCGCGTGCCGGCATCCACCCCGACGGCGAGGGTCACCGTGCGAAGCACGACCTGCCACGCGCTGTGACCGACGTCGGGCAGCTCCTGGACGGGCTCAACCCCGAACAGCGGGTCGCCGTGGTGCACGAGGGCGGGCCGCTGCTCGTCGTCGCGGGCGCCGGCTCGGGCAAGACGCGGGTGCTTGCCCACCGCATCGCCTACCTCCTTGCCGCACGGGGGGTGCGCTCCGGAGAGATCCTCGCGATCACCTTCACGAACAAGGCCGCGGCCGAGATGCGGGACCGGGTGGCCGGGCTGATCGGCGGGAAGGCCGCCGGGCCGATGTCGGTGAGCACCTTCCACTCGGCGTGCGTGCGTATCCTCCGACGGGAGGCCAAACGTCTCGGTCTTTCGACGAGCTTCTCGATCTATGACAAGGCCGACTCCCAGCGCCTGATGGGGCTGGTCTGCCGCGATCTCGATCTGGACCCGAAGCGGTACGCTCCCCGCTCGTTCGCAGCCCAGGTGAGCAACCTCAAGAACGAGCTGGTCGATGAGGAGACGTTCGGGCGGCAGGCCGAGACGCACCTGCAGCGCACCCTGGCTGAGGCCTACACCCTCTACCAGCGGCGGCTCCGCGAAGCCCGGGCGTTCGACTTCGACGATCTCATCATGACGACCGTCAACGTGCTCCAGGCGTTCCCCGACGTGGCCGAGCACTACCGCCGCCGGTTCCGGCATGTGCTGGTCGACGAGTACCAGGACACCAACCACGCGCAGTACGTCCTGGTCCGGGAGCTGGTCGGCGGGGGCGCCTCGGCCGTGCCGGGCTCGCAGAACGGCATGCCGCCGGCGGAGCTGTGCGTGGTCGGCGACGCCGACCAGTCGATCTACGCGTTCCGCGGCGCCACCATCCGCAACATCGTGGAGTTCGAGCAGGACTACCCGGCCGCCCGTACGATCCTGCTCGAGCAGAACTACCGCTCGACGCAGACGATCCTCTCCGCGGCGAACGCCGTCATCGAGCGCAACGTCAACCGCAAGCCCAAGAACCTCTGGTCCGAGTCGGGCGAGGGGCCCAAGATCGTGGGCTATGTCGCCGACAACGCGCACGACGAGGGGTCCTACGTCGCGAACGAGGTCGACCGGCTCGCCGACGCGGGCGAGGCGACCCCCGGGCAGGTCGCGGTCTTCTACCGCACCAACGCGCAGTCCCGGGTCTTCGAGGAAGTCTTCATCCGGGTCGGGCTGCCCTACCGGGTGGTCGGCGGCGTGCGCTTCTACGAGCGCCGCGAGGTCCGAGATGGGCTGGCCTACCTGCGCGTGCTGGCCAACCCGGAGGACACCGTCTCGCTCCGGCGCATCCTCAACGTCCCCAAGCGCGGCATCGGTGACCGGGCCGAGGCCTGCATCGAGGCGCTCGCGGGGCGGGAGCGCGTCTCGTTCTCTGCGGCACTGCGACGCTGCGACGAGGTGCCCGCGCTGGCCACCCGTTCGCTGAACGCCGTCAAGGCATTCAACGACCTCATGGACGGGCTGTCCGAGCTCGCGGGCGCCGGCGCCGGGGCTGGGGCTGGGGCTGGGCCGGCCGCGGTGCTCGAGGCCGTGCTCGACCGTACGGGGTACCTGACCGAGCTCCACGCGTCGCATGACCCGCGGGACGAGACGCGCGTCGAGAACCTCCGCGAGCTGGTCGCGGTCGCCCACGAGTTCGAGCAGCACATCCCCGACGGCAGCCTCCCGGAGTTCCTCGAGCAGGTCTCCCTCGTCGCCGACTCCGACGAGATCCCCGAAGGCGAGGACCACGAGGGCGTCGTCACGCTGATGACGCTGCACACCGCCAAGGGCCTGGAGTTCCCGGTCGTGTTCTTGACCGGCATGGAGGACGGCGTCTTCCCGCACCTGCGCTCGCTCGGCGACGCCCTTGAGCTCGAGGAGGAGCGGCGGCTCGCCTACGTGGGCATCACGCGCGCGCAGCGCAGGCTCTACGTCACGCGGTCGCTGATGCGTAGCGCGTGGGGCTCGCCGCAGTTCAATCCGCCGTCCCGGTTCCTCGAGGAGCTGCCGGACTCCCTGATGGCCTGGGAGCGCGTCGAGTCGGCCCCCACGGGCTCCGCGCCAGCCGTCGCGGCGGCGGGTGCCAGGCCAGGGGTACGGAGCCCCGGCAACCGTCCGGTGATCGCGCTCTCGCCGGGTGATCGGGTCAGCCACGACACGTTCGGGCTCGGCAGGGTGGTCGCGACGATCGGCCTGGGCGAGAAGTCCGAGGCGACCATCGACTTCGGCTCGTCCGGGACCAAGCGCCTGCTGCTGCGCTACGCACCCGTGCAGAAGCTGTGACTCAGGAGCGCCGCCGCGGTTGGCGTCCCGGCCTCGTGGGCGAAGCTGCGTTCGCGTACACCGCTGAACACGATGGCCGGGCAACGCTTCGGCGGGGACCCTCCGATCCCCCCGTGACCTGCGGCTTCGCGGTTGTCCGCCGTGGACCGTCGCGTGATGGTGTTCAGCGGTGCCGTTCGGTCGCGGTGCAAAGGGGCTGCAGGCGGCGCGCCTAGTAGTCGAGGCCGTGCTCGCTCAGCCAGCCCAGCGGGTCGATCGGAGCCCCGCCGATCCGGACCTCGAAGTGCAGGTGGGAGCCTGTCGTGTTGCCGGAGTTGCCTACCCGGCCGATCATGTCGCCTGCCAGCACGTCGCCGCTCGAGCGGGAGATCGCGGACAGGTGGCAGTACCAGGTCTCGCTCCCGTCGGGGTGCTCGACGACGATCCGGTAGCCGTACGCTCCCGCCCAGCCGGCCTCGGTGATGACGCCGTCGGCCGCAGCGCTGACCGGTGTCCCGGTCGGGGCGGCGAAGTCCTGCCCGGTGTGTGCGGACACCCAGAGACCGCTCACCTCGCCGTAGCCGGAGGACAGCTCGTAGTGGGAGATGGGCATGGCGAACTTGGGGCGTAGGGCCTCGGCTCGCATCTGGTCCGCGAGCGCGCGCTGGTGAACCGCCTCGCGCTTCTGATCCAGGGTGATGCGATGCTGGGCACGGCTCGCGCGCTGGGCCAGCTTCGAGGCGTCGGCGCGCAGCGCTATCACCTGACGATTGAGCGGAATTGTTTCGATACCCACGTTTTGGGGCAGCTTGCCGGGAGTGGCGGTGGTTCTCGCGTCCGGGAGGGTGAGAGGGCCTAGTGCGGCCATGGCGACGGCGGCCGCACCGACCACCGCGAAGGGCGTCCCAGATGGAGGACGGGGTGCGCGCGGGGTGGTGCGTCGGCCACGCCGTCGTTGCGGGGTCGCTTGGCGGCGACGTTTCCCTCCCGCGTGACGACCGTTTGCCACGGCACTGCCTCATCTCGTGGGGACAGAGCAATAAGCCGGGACTGTAGCGGGTGGATCGCCGCACCTAAAAGCCGACGCGCGAAAATCGCTTCACAAAGTCGGATATTCCCGGCGGTCGATCCCGCTTCGGGGTGAAGGCTGCCCGATGGGCTTGCGGGCGGGGCGCTCCCGCCGGGTGTCGGCTACGCTTCGCTGCACGGAAGTCCGCATTCGTCAGGAGGAGTGATGAGCGCGTCCGGCCCCATCCGCGTCGTCGTCGCGAAGCCGGGACTCGACGGCCACGACCGCGGCGCGAAGGTCGTGGCCCGGGCGCTGCGCGACGCCGGCGTCGAGGTGATCTACACCGGGCTGCACCAGACACCCGAGCAGATCGTCGACGCCGCCGTGCAGGAGGACGCCGACGCCATCGGCCTCTCGGTGCTTTCGGGGGCGCACATGACGCTCTTCGCCCGGGTTCTCGAGCTGTTGAGGGAGCGGGACGCCGAGGACATCACGGTGTTCGGGGGAGGCATCGTCCCCGAGGCTGACCTCCCCGAGCTCGAGCGGCTCGGTGTGGCCGCGGTGTTCACGCCCGGCGCCACCACCCAGGAGATCGTCGACTGGGTCCGGGCCCATCTCGGTACGGCGGCAGAGGCTGCCACCTGAGGCTGCCCACCCGAGGTTTCGGGCTCGGGGCGGGCGTCGCCCGTGGGGCGGGGTCGTGAGGTCGCGGGTACGGGGGCGGGTACGGGTGGCCACCTGCTGCGGGATACCCTGCCCGACGTGGCCCGACGTAACCCGACGCGGCCCGACCCAGTGTGACGGAGCCTGACCGGAGCCCAGCAGAGCCCGGCCGCCCTCCCGGCGCCACCCGCCGCCGACGGGCCCGGCCTTTGGCAGCCTGCACGGGGACCAAGACCGAGGACGGACGCGTGGACCTGTTCGAGTACCAGGCGAGAGACCTCTTCGCACAGCACGGCGTCCCCGTGCTGGCGGGAGAGGTCGCAGAGACGCCCGAGGAGGCATCGGCCGCCGCCGACCGGCTAGGCGGCCGCGTCGTGGTCAAGGCGCAGGTGAAGGCCGGCGGGCGGGGCAAGGCGGGCGGCGTCAAGCTTGCCGATGACCCTGCCGACGCGGAGGCGAAGGCTCGGCAGATCCTCGGCATGGACATCAAGGGCCACATCGTCCGCCGGGTCATGCTGGCCGAGACCGCCGACATCGCGGAGGAGTACTACTTCTCGTACCTGCTCGACCGCGCACAGCGCACCTTCCTCGCGATCGCGTCGACGGAAGGCGGCATGGACATCGAGGAGGTCGCCGCGACCACGCCGGAGGCGATCGCGAAGGTCGAGATCGATCCGAACATCGGGGTCGACGAGGGCAAGGCTCGTGAGATCGTCACGGCGGCCGGATTCCCCGCCGAGGTGCGGGACGGCGCCGCCGAGGTCGCCCAGCGGGCATGGGGGGTCTTCACCGGCGAGGACGCGACTCTGGTCGAGATCAACCCACTGGTGAAGACCGCGGACGGCCGGGTCATCGCGCTCGACGCCAAGGTCACGCTCGACGACAACGCCAGCTACCGCCGGCCCGGGCACGCGCAGTTCGCGGACACCGGTGCGGCCGATCCGCTGGAGGCCAGAGCCAAGGAGAAGGGCCTGGGTTATGTGAAGCTCGACGGGCAGGTCGGGATCATCGGCAACGGGGCCGGCCTCGTGATGAGCACGCTCGACGTGGTGGCCTATGCCGGCGAGGAGTTCGGCGGGGTCAAGCCGGCCAACTTCCTCGACATCGGCGGCGGAGCCTCCGCCCAGGTGATGGCCGACGGCCTGGAGATCATTCTCGGCGACCCGGCCGTCGAGAGCGTCTTCGTCAACGTGTTCGGTGGCATCACCGCCTGCGACGCCGTCGCCAACGGAATCGTGCAGGCGCTGTGCATGCTGCGGGACCGCGGTGAGGAGATCACGAAGCCCCTGGTCGTGCGGCTCGACGGCAACAACGCCGCCGAGGGGCGCCGCATCCTGACAGCGGCCGGCCACCCGCTCGTGGAGCAGATCGAGACAATGGATGGCGCGGCCAGGCGGGCCGCCGAGCTCGCCAGCCAGCAGAACGCAGGGAGCCGTTGATGGCGATCTTCCTCAACGAGAACAGCAGAGTCCTCGTCCAGGGCATCACCGGCTCCGAGGGCGCCAAGCACACCCGTCGCATGGTGGCCTTCGGGACGAACATCGTGGCTGGGGTGACGCCGGGCAAGGACGGCCAGCAGGTCGACGGCATCCCGGTCTTCGGCACCGTGAAGGAGGCGGCCGACGCGACCGGAGCGGACGTCTCGGTGGTGTTCGTGCCCCCGAAGTTTGCGAAGGCGGCGGTCGTCGAGACCGTCGACGCAGGCGTGCCGCTCTGCGTCGTCATCACCGAGGGCATCCCGGTGCACGACGCGGCGGGGTTCTGGGCACACGCCGCCGCGCAGGGCAACGCGACCCGGATCATCGGGCCGAACTGCCCCGGCGTCATCAGCCCCGGCAAGTCCAACGTCGGCATCATCCCCCCCGACATCACCAAGCCCGGCCGCATCGGCCTGGTGTCCAAGTCGGGGACGCTCACGTACCAGATGATGTACGAGCTGCGCGACATCGGCTTCTCGACCTGCGTCGGGATCGGGGGCGACCCGGTGGTCGGAACGACGCACATCGACTGCCTGCAGGCCTTCGAGGACGACCCTGAGACCGACTCCGTGGTACTCATCGGCGAGATCGGCGGCGATGCCGAGGAGCGCGCGGCCGACTACGTCAGGGATCACATCACCAAGCCCGTCGTCGGCTACGTCGCGGGTTTCACCGCCCCCGAGGGCAAGACGATGGGCCACGCGGGCGCGATCGTGTCGGGATCGTCGGGGACCGCTCAGGCCAAGCAGGAGGCCCTCGAGTCGGCCGGGGTCGGGGTCGGGAAGACCCCGTCCGAGACGGCGCGCCTGATCCGCGACCTCATGCTCGCCGGGTAACGGGTGCAGCGGGTGCGCGCCGGCGCTCACTTGCCCCCTGACTCGCCCTCCGCGCCGGAGTCCGGAACCCCGACCAGCAGCGTTGACCCGAAGACCCGCACGCCGTCGTCATCGGTCAGGCCGAGGTCAAGCACGAGCCTGTTCACCGCGTCGGCGGATCCGCCAGTGGATCCACTCTCGGACACCCACACGTCTCCGTGCGAGGCCCGTACGTGATGGCCGTTGATGACGACGGACGTGCCGTCGTCCTCCTGTTGGGCGTTCGTGGAGTCCGCAGCGTCGGGACTCCGGTCACGCGTGCCCGGCGCGTCACCCGTGGGACGCGTCAGGCCCGCCGGTTCGGTGTCCTGCCAGATCAGCTGTGCCGGATCCAGCCCTGTCACCAGGCTGCCCATCACAAAGCCGGATGTCGCCGCCGCGCCGAGCGCGAGCGACACGATTCGAGTTCTCATCTCTGCCCCCGTATATACCGATGTTCACCCGTCTGTGGTAATTCCCGTTTTGTTACCGGACAAAACACTACGTAACGGGCAGTCGACATCAGCGTGTCTGCACTGCTTACCTGCGCATGGTTGCCAGCATGACCTCGTGACCCGCACGCCCAGCCGTGTCCGGCAGAACACCCGAGGAAGCCCGGTGATGGCGGCCGCCGCGGGCGGGCTTTGGGCATCCGGGCTCGGGTTGGTCATCATCGCCGCCGTGACGCTGCTCGGCTGGCCCGGTGCGGTGCAGGCGGGAGCGGGCGGCCTGGCGGCGCTCCGGTTCGCGGGCTGGCTCTGGCTGGTCGCCCAGCACGCCGCCCTGGCCCTCCCGCAGGGCTCCTTCGGCCTTGCACCACTGGGCCTCACGGCCCTGCAGGCCTACCTGGTGTTCCTCGCCGGGCGATGGACGGTACGCCGGGCGGGGGCCCGGGGCCTCCCCTCGCACACCCTCGCTGCCTGCGCGCTCGCCGCGACACACGGTCTGGTCGCAGCCGTGGTCGCTGCCCTCACGGTCTCCGAAACGGTGCGGCCGCAGATGTGGCAGGCTGGCGCCGCCGCGACCGCCCTGGGTGCGGTGGCCGGGGGCGTCGGGGTGCTGGACGGCTCCGGAGCCTTGCGGCGGCTGTGGCACCGGGTGCCGGGATGGGTCCGGACGCTGCTAGCCGCCTCCGGCAGCGGGGTCGCCACGCTCCTGGCCGGTGGGGCGGTGCTGGCCGGGACGTCGCTGGTGCTCAACGCGGCCCGGGCACGCGCCATGTTCGACGTGCTGCGCCCGGACGCGCCCGGAAGCTTGGCCCTCCTGCTGTTGTGCGTGGCGTTCCTCCCGAACGCCGTGGTGTGGGCGGCCGCCTACGCCGCGGGGCCGGGGTTCGCGGTGGGGGTGGCGACCTCGATCACACCCCTCGGGGCCGATGTCGGGGTGCTGCCCGCCTTCCCGCTGCTCGCCGCCGTTCCCCCGGAGGGGGCCGGCTCGGCCGCCACGTACCTGGCGTTCGGCGTCCCGGTCGTGGCCGGCGTGGTGACCGGGCTCTGCCTGCGGCGGCGCGCCCGCTCCGGGCTCGAGACGGTGGCTGCAGGCCTCGGTGCGGGCCTCGCTGCTGGGGCCGCCGCGGGGGCCACAGCGGGAGCCGCTGTCGGCGCTCTCACGTGGCTTTCGGCCGGCCCCGCGGCCGGTGGCCGGC
>JBOHCZ010000146.1:0-3735 GCA_050699195.1 Streptomycetales bacterium | reverse complement strand
CGCGTCGACGAGCACGCGGGGCGCCACAGCTGTCAGCTCCTCACTGGACGGGTCCAGGCATCCGTGGGAAGCCTACGCCCATCAGGGCGTTTCGTAACCCCGACGCACCCGGCTCATCCGAGTGCGGCCACGAACATCCCGCCGCCCGGGCTACGATTCGGCTTCCCGGAGCAGGCGGCAGGTCGCGAACGCCTCGCGCAGGGCGTCCCGCCAGTGCGGCAGCGGAGGCAACCCGGCGGCCCTCCAACGCGCACCGCCCAGCACGCTGTAGGCCGGCCGGGGGGCTGGCCGCGGGAACCGGTCCGTCGTGGTCGGACGTACCCGCTCGGGGTCGGCGCCGACCTCCTCGAACACCGCTCGCGCCAGGCCGTACCACGTCGTCTCGCCGGCATTGGTGCAGTGGTAGAGGCCCGGGGCCGCATCCGACCGCGCCAGGGCGAGCAGCCCGCTGGCCAGCTGGCGGGTCCACGTCGGCTGGCCGCGCTGGTCGTCGACCACGTCCACGACGCCTGCCGGACCGGCAGGACCGGCAGGACCGGCAGGACCGGCAGGACCGGCAGGACCGGCAGGACCGGCAGGACCGGCAGGGACGCGCGCGCGAGCGAACCGGGCCATGGTCCGAACGAAGCTGCCGCCCGCCTCCCCGTACAGCCACGCCGAGCGCACGACATAGCCCCGCTCGGGCAGCCCGGACAGCACCGCACGCTCCCCCGCCGCCTTGGTCCGGCCGTAGGCACTGCGCGGCGCGGGCGGCGCATCCTCGGCGTAGGGGATCCCGGCCCCGCCGGGGCAGTCACCGGAGAACACATAGTCGGTCGACACGTGGACGAGCCGGGCACCGGCCCGCGAGCACGCCGCCGCCAGGTTGGCCGGCCCTTCGGCGTTGACGCGGTGCGCCGCCTCCACGTCGCTCTCGGCGGCGTCGACCGCCGTGTAGGCGGCGGCGTTGAGGACCACGGCCCGGCCGCCGCCTGCGCGGGCGGCGACGTCGCCCACCGCGTCGTGCACGGCGCCGGAGTCGGCCACGTCGAGCTGGGCACCGGTGAGCGCCGTGACGTCTGTGGCCTCCTGACCCCGGAGCAGGTCGACGAGGTCGTGGCCGAGCATCCCGCCGGCTCCGACCACGAGCCAGCGCGTCACCTGGTCGCCCTCGCACGCTGCTTGAGGGGCTCCCACCAGGACCGGTTGTCCCGGTACCAGCGAACCGTCGCGGCCAGCCCGGCCTCGAACGGGACCGCCGGCTGGTAGCCCAGCTTGCGGATCTTGGTGTCGTCGATCGCGTAGCGGCGGTCGTGGCCCTTGCGATCCTCGACCCACTCGACGCTGTCCCAGGTCGCGCCGCACGCCTCGAGCAGCAGCCCGGTGAGCTCGCGGTTGGCCAGTTCTGCGCCCCCGCCGATGTTGTAGATCTCCCCGGGCAGGCCCTGCTCGAGCACCACCTGGACCCCCCGGCAGTGGTCGTCGACGTGCAGCCAGTCCCGCACGTTGCGCCCGTCGCCGTACAACGGCACTTTGGCACCGTCCAGCAGGTTCGTGACGAAGAGCGGGATGACCTTCTCGGGGAACTGGTAGGGGCCGTAGTTGTTGCTGCACCGGGTCACGCACACGTCCAGCCCGAAGGTCCTGGCGTACGCACGAGCGAGCAGGTCACCCGCTGCCTTGGCCGCGGAGTACGGTGAGTTGGGCTCGAGCAGGTGCTCCTCGGTCCACGCGCCTTCTGCGATCGAGCCGTACACCTCGTCGGTGGACACCTGGACGAACCGGGGCACGCCGGCGTCCGCCGCGACCTGCAGGAGCACCTGGGTCCCCAGCACGTTCGTGTGCACGAAGTCGGAGGCCCCCAGGATGGACCGGTCGACGTGGGTCTCCGCAGCGAAGTTCACGATCACGTCGTGCCCCGGAACGAGCTCGGCAAGCCGGGCCCGGTCACAGATGTCGCCCTCGACGAACGCGTACCGCGGATGGCCGGCGACCTGTTCGAGGTTCGCGCGGTTGCCAGCGTAGGTCAGCTTGTCGAGGACGGTCACGTGCGCGCCGGCGTACGCCGGGTACCCACCGGTGAGCAGGCTGCGCACGTAGTGCGAACCGATGAAACCGGCCCCTCCGGCCACGAGCACCCGCATGGGTCCCATCGTGACACCTGGCGGTGAGCTGGCTGTGACAGCTGGCGGTGACAGCCGGCGGTGAGCTGGCGGTGGCGCTGGAGCTAGGCGATCGAGACACGGCTGTGGTCGCCGAGCATCAGGCGATGGGCCTTCGGCAGCTCGGGGGAGGGTGAGACTTCTACCTCCTTGCCGATGAGCGAGTCCTCGATCCGGCCCACCCCGCGGATCGCCGAGCACTCGAGCACGATGGAGTGCTCGATCTCGGTCGCCTCGATGCGGCAGCTGTGGTAGATCGACGTGAACGGGCCGATGTAGGAGTCGACGATCTCGGTGTCCCTGCCGATGATCGCGGGGCCGCGTACTGTGGACCGCACGATCTTCGCGCCCGGCTCGACGGTCACCCGGCCCACCAGCCTGCTCTCGCCGTCGACGTGACCCTGCACCCCGCCGTCGAGGGACTCCAGCACCTTGCGATTGCACTCGAGCATGTCCTCGAGCCTTCCGGTGTCCTTCCAGTAGCCGCTGACCTGGTGTGACCTGACCTCCTTGCCGCGCTCGATCAGCCACTGGATCGCCTCGGTGATCTCCAGCTCGCCGCGGCGGCTCGGCTCGATCGCGCGTACGGCGTCGTGGATGGCCGGGCCGAACATGTAGACGCCGACCAGCGCGAGGTTGCTCTTGGGCCGCTCGGGCTTCTCCACCAGACCCACGACCCGCCCGGCGCCGTCGAGCTCGGCGACGCCGAACCGCTCCGGCTGCGCCACCTCCGTGAGCAGGATCTGTGCGTCGCATGAGCCCGCTTGGAACTCCTCGACCAGGCTCGCGATGCCTCCGATGAGGAAGTTGTCCCCGAGGTACATCACGAAGTCGTCGTCGCCGAGGTAGTCGCGGGCGATGAGGACGCAGTGCGCGAGGCCCAGGGGGGCGTCCTGGGGGAGGTAGGTGACCTCGAGGCCGAGCGCCGACCCGGACCCGACGGCCTCCCGCACCTCCTCGGCGGTGTCACCGACGATGATGCCGACGTCGCTGATGCCCGCGTCGCGGATCGCCTCGAGGCCGTAGAAGAGCACCGGCTTGTTGGCCACGGGGACCAGCTGCTTGGCCGACGTATGGGTGATCGGCCGCAGCCTCGTCCCGGCTCCTCCGGCGAGCACGAGCGCCTTCATGACGCCCGAGGCTACCGCCGGGGCGGGGACCCGGCCCCGGGCTCCCGCGCCGCCACGCGGGCGCACCCCGGCCGATCACACGTGTGGCGGCCGGTTCGCCCCCGGGCCCTACGCTTGCGCAGATGACACCGGCAGACCTCCTGCGATCCGCGATGGCGGCCGACGCCTCGCGGCCTCTCGTCACGTTCTACGACGACGCCACAGGCGAACGCACCGAGCTCTCGGTCGCGACGTTCGACAACTGGGTGGCGAAGACGGCGAACCTGCTCCAGGACGGCCTGCTCGCCGAGCCGGGCCAGCGCGTCGCGATCCTGCTCCCCCTGCACTGGCAGACGGCTGTCTGGCTGCTGTCCTGCTGGACGTGCGGCCTGGTGGCCGCCCCGGGCGGGGACCCCGCGGGGGCGGATGTCGCGGTCGCGGGGCCGGAGACCGTCGACCGGGCGCGGGCCTGCCCGGGAGAGCGC
>JBOHCZ010000145.1:0-4653 GCA_050699195.1 Streptomycetales bacterium | reverse complement strand
GCCCCGGCGTCGTACATACCGGAGGCGGCCACATTGCCCTTGGCCGGGTCGTTGAAGCCGGTGAAGTCCGGCGCCTGGGTGAGGTACTTGACGTCGACGGTGGCGTCCGGGTCGACGTGCTCCACCCCGGCGATGTAGCCGGCCTCGAACTTCTGGATCAACGGCACGTTGACGCCGCCGACGAAGCCCAGGTGCCCGGTCTTGGACTTGAGCGCGGCGGCGGCCCCGACGAGGAAGGAGCCTTCCTCCTCGGCGAAGACGAGGTTCGCGACGTTCTTCGCGGTGAAGCTGGCGTCGTCCACGAGCGCGAAGCTGACATCGGGGTACTCCGCCGCGACCTCCTTGACCGGCCCGGCGTAGGCGAAGCCGACCGCGATGATCGGGTCGAAGCCGCCCTGCGCCAGCAGCTCGAGCCGCTCGGCCTTGGCCGCGTCACTCTCGCCCGGCTGGGCTTCCAGCTCCTTGGCCTCGACACCGAACTCCTGCTTCGAGCGGTCGAGGCCGCGGGCGGCCGCGTCGTTGAACGATTGATCGCCCCGACCGCCGATGTCGTAGGCGAGACCGACCTTGATCGTCTTCTCCTCGCCCTTTCCGCCGCCCGTTTCGGTGGTGCCTCCATCGCCCCCGCCGCAGGCGGTGGAAGCCAAAGCCCCAGCGAGCAGGACTGCGGCGAGCTTCGTTACTCGTCGCAAGAGGTTCTCCTTCCGGTGCGGAGCCATGCCTTCGCGCGTTCTCGGCCCACTGGTTGGCCCGGCATAGGTTGGCCCGGCAGTTTCGGCGCAGTCGGCGCAGCCTAACTCCGGAGGAACCACCATGACCTGCGATGGTGCCACCCCTATCCCAGTCCGTTATGGGAATGAGAGCAGCGCAATGACGGCAGCGGCGGATCGCGCCGGCTCCGGCCGGCGTGATCCGGCATCGGGCGGTGTCAGGCGGGGAAGGAGTGCAGCGCGGCGGCGGCCAGCAGCCGCGCACCGGTCTCGATGGACTCCTCGTCGACGTCGAAGCTGCCCTGGTGGATGTCGCGGGTGTCGGCGTCGTCGTAGCGGCGTACGCCGAGCCGCGCGAGCGCACCGGGGACATGCTCGAGGTACCAGGCGAAGTCCTCCCCGCCGAGGCTCTGCTCGGTGGCGACCACGGCGTGCGCCCCGAACTCGGCGTGGGCGGCGGTGCGGAGCAGCGCGGTGGAGTCCGGCTCGTTGACCACCGGGGGTACGCCGCGCTGGTACTCGACGTCCGCCACCACGCCGTACTGCCCGGCCACCGCCCTGATCAAGTCCTCGACGAGTGCGGGCGCCCGGCGCCAGCCGTCGAGGTCCAGGCAGCGCAGCGTGCCGTCGGCCCGACCGGCCCGCGGGATCGCATTGGCCGTCGAACCGGCGGCGATCCGCCCGAACACCACAGAAAGCCCCGATCGCGGGTCGACCCGGCGGGACAGCGTCGCCGGCAGCTCCGTCACGATCTTGGCCAGGGCGTACACCAGGTCTGCGGTCAGGTGCGGCCGCGCGGTGTGGCCTCCTGGGCCCGAGAGCCGGACCGTCAGGCGGTCACAGGCGGCCGTGACCGGGCCGGACCGCAGCCCGACCAAGCCTGCCTCGAGCCGGGGGTCGCAGTGCAGAGCGACGATCCGGTCCACGCCGTCGAGCCCGCCCGCGGCGATGACGTCCAGCGCGCCCCCCGGCATGACCTCCTCGGCGGGCTGGAAGATCAGGCGCACCCGGCGCCGCAGCCGCTCCTCCCGGGCGAGGTCGGCGAGCACCAGACCGGCCCCGAGCAGCGCGGCGGTGTGCACGTCGTGGCCGCAGGCGTGGCAGACGCCCGGCACGGTGGAGCGGTAGGGGACCTGCTTCTCGTCCTCCACGGGCAGTGCGTCGATGTCGCCCCGCAGGGCGATCATCGGGCTGTCATCGCCGGTGGCCGCGCCGATGTCGCAGACCACCCCGGTCCCGCCAGGGAGGACCTCGGGGTGCAGCCCCGCGGCCTCGAGGCGGGTGCGCACGATGCGGGTGGTGCGTACCTCGCCACGCCCGAGCTCGGGGTGGGCGTGCAGGTCGCGTCTGAGGGCGATGAGCTCGTCGCCGTAGCCCTTCACCCGCAGGCCCAGATCGTCCGGCAGGAAGTGCGTCACGCGGGAGATGGTACGGGTACCCCCCAGGTCACTCGCAGTGTTCCCCCGCCGCGAGCCCGAACAGGTGACCGGCGCCGGATATATCAGACATTGTCCGGTGACTTACGCCGCGTCCGGCGGCACGTAGACCCCCCAGACCTCGCGGAGCGCGTCGCACACCTCGCCGACCGTCGCCCTCGCCCGGAGCGCCTCGTGCATCGGGGGCAGCACGTTGGCCTCCCCGCCCGGCGGGCGCTCCGCCGCCCACCGGAGCGCGTCGAGCTGCCTGCGCACCTCGCCGGGGGCACGCCCCGCGCGCAGCTTCGCGAGCCGCTCGGCCTGCTGGTGCTCGATCGCGGGGTCGACCCGGTGCGGGTCGTAGCGCTCGCCGTCGTCGCTGCGGAACCGGTTGACGCCCACGACGGTGCGCTCACCCGACTCGATGGCACGGGCGGTCCGGTAGGCGACCCGCTCGATCTCGTCCTTCTGGAAACCATGCTCGATCGCCGCGACCGCGCCCCCCATGTCCTCGACCCGGCGCATCAGCGCGCGGGCGGCCTCCTCGAGATCGTCGGTCATGGACTCCATGACGTACGAGCCGGCGAACGGGTCGACCGTGGCGGTGAGGTCCGTCTCGTGGGCGAGCACCTGCTGGGTACGCACGGCAAGACGCGCGGCCTTCTCGGAGGGCAGGGCGATCGCCTCGTCGTAGGAGTTCGTGTGCAGCGACTGCGTACCCCCGAGGACCGCGCCGAGGGCCTGCAGCGATACCCGGATCAGGTTCACCTCGGGCTGCTGCGCGGTGAGCTGGACCCCGGCGGTCTGGGTGTGGAAGCGCAACATCTGGGACCTCGGGTTGCGCGCGCCGAACTCGTCGCGCATCACCTGGGCCCAGACGCGCCGCGCGGCGCGGAACTTCGCGATCTCCTCGAGGATCGCCGTACGCGCGACGAAGAAGAAGGCGAGCCGGGGCGCGAACTCGTCCACGTCCTGGCCGGCCGCGATCGCGGCGCGGACGTACTCGATGCCGTTCGCCAGCGTGAACGCGACCTCCTGCGCGGGGGTCGCGCCCGCCTCGGCCATGTGGTAGCCGGAGATCGAGATGGTGTTCCAGCGTGGGATCTCGGCGCGGCAGTAACGGAACGTGTCGGTCACCAGCCGCAGGGACGCCTGCGGCGGATAGATGTAGGTGCCGCGGGCGATGTACTCCTTGAGGATGTCGTTCTGGATGGTGCCCGTCAGAGACGAGCCCGCGACTCCGTCCTCCGCGCCGACCATCTGGTAGAGCAGCAGCAGCAGCGCCGCCGGCGCGTTGATGGTCATCGAGGTCGAGACCTGGCCGAGCGGGATCCGGTCGAAGAGGGCCCGCATGTCGTC
Organism: Streptomycetales bacterium; assembly: GCA_050699195.1. Taxonomy (GTDB): domain Bacteria; phylum Actinomycetota; class Actinomycetes; order JBOHCZ01; family JBOHCZ01; genus JBOHCZ01. The sequence goes on along the minus strand of JBOHCZ010000145.1, from coordinate 1,169 downwards.
GACAGAGTCGATGGCGACGCCCACCTTGCCGACCTCGCCGTGTGCGATCGGGTCGTCCGAGTCGTGGCCCATCTGGGTGGGGAGGTCGAAGGCGACAGACAGACCGGTCGTGCCCGCCGCGATCAGCTGATGGTACCGGCGGTTGGACTCCGCGGCCGTGCCGAACCCGGCGTACTGCCGCATGGTCCAGGGGCGTTGGGTGTACATCGTCGGGTAGACGCCACGGGTGAACGGGAACTCACCCGGCGGCCCCAGCTTGGCTGCGGGCTCCCAGTCGTCGAGCGCCTGCGGCCCGTACACGGGCTCGACGGGGAAGCCCGACTCGGACTCAGACGTCATGCTGGCGCTCCTGTCGTGTACACGTTCCGCCTTGCGATCGTACCCATCCACCCGCAGCAGGCCCGGCACGTCGTGGCTATGCTCACCCACCATGCCCGCCCGCCGCGCCCTCGCCGTCACGCCGGCGCTGGGCCTGGTGCTGAGCCTGGTGCTGGGCCTGGTGCTGGGCCTGGCGCTCGTCAGTGCCCCGGCGGCCGAGGGAACGGCCAGCGCGGAGCGGGCGGCACCACCGCTGCCGAAGGTCCGGGCCAGGGCTTACGTCGTGGCCGACGCCGGCACCGGGGCGGTCCTGGCCGCGAAGAACGCCCACCGGCGGCTGCGCCCGGCCAGCACGCTCAAGATGCTCACCGCCATCACCCTGCTCCCGCGCATCGACCCCGGCGCGGTGTACCGTGCGCGCCGGGCCGATGCCGACGTCATCGGAAGCAAGGTCGGGCTCGTCCCCGGCCAGCGGTACCGCGTGGACGACCTGTTCCACGGCCTGTTCCTCGCCTCGGGCAACGACGCGGCACACGCGCTCGCCACGATGGCCGGCGGGGTCGGCCGCACCGTCCGCCTCATGCAGCGGCAGGCGGACCACCTCAACGCCCACGACACCACGGTCGCCAACACCAGCGGACTCGACGCCAAGGACCAGTTCTCCTCCGCCTACGACCTCGCCCTCATCGCCCGCGCGGGGCTCGCGCGGGCGGACTTCCGCGGCTACTGCTCCACCGTCCGGGCACAGTTTCCCGGCCAGCGGGGCAAGACCTACCAGATCCAGAACCAGAACGACCTGCTGTACGGCTACGGCGGCGCGATCGGCGTGAAGACCGGCTACACCACCAAGG
>JBOHCZ010000144.1:0-4452 GCA_050699195.1 Streptomycetales bacterium | reverse complement strand
GGGGCAGCGAGTAGCGCTTGCCCGGGGTGCCCGCGCAGAGCAGGAACTGGCCCATCGACGCGGCGAGCCCCATCGCGAGGGTCGTCACGTCGCTCCGGACGTACTGCATGGTGTCGTAGATCGCCATGCCGGCGGACACCGAGCCGCCCGGCGAGTTGATGTAGAGCTGGATGTCGCGGTCGGAGTCCTCGGCGTCCAGCAGGAGCAGCTGAGCACAGACGGCGTTGGCGACCGTGTCGTTGACCTCGGAGCCGAGGAAGATGATCCGCTCGCGCAGCAGCCGGCGGTAGACGTCGTCGTCGATGCCCACCTGGGCGGGCATCGTCGGCGACGGCTGCCTGCCACCGGGCACGGCGTCTCCCGGCGCGCCGGCGGGCTGCCCGGCGGTGTGCACGGTCATTCCAGCGTCCACTCTCTGCCCACCTACTCGGGTTGTGACGGCCCCCGGTGGGGCCCGGGGGGTCGACCTGCGCTCGTGCGTACTGTTTCGGAGCCTGGCTCAGGCGGTCGCCGTGACCAGCCGCGATAGCGACATTAACGCGCAGACACAGCAGAACGGGTGCCCAGGCTGTGGTGTTCGCTGACGGCGCAGGGCGCTCAGCTCTCGGCGGACTTGGCGGGCGCAGCCTGCTCGGGGGCGGCCTGCTCGGGGGCGGCCTGCTCGGCGCCGGGCTCCGCGACCTCCTGGGGTTCCTCCTCGTCACGCAGCGCCTGGAGATCGACCTCACGGCCGGAAGCGTCGGTGATCTTGGCGTGCTCGACGACGAAGGCGAGCGCCTTGCCGCGGACGACCTCGCTCACGAGTATCGGCACCTGGCCCCCCTCGACCACCCGCTGGGCGAACTCGTCAGGCGCCATGCCCGCCCCGGCGGCGACCTGCACGATGTGCTGGGTCAGCTCCTCCTGGCTCACCGACAGCTGCTCCTGTTCGGCGAGCGCGTCCAGCACGAACTGCGCCTTGATCGACTGGCGGACGTTCTGCTCCAGCTCCTCGTCGAAGTCGTCGCCGGACTTGCCCTCGTACTCCAGGTAGTCGTCCTTGCTGACCCCCGCGCCGTCGAACTGCTCCTGCATCGACTGCTTCCGCCACGCGATCTCCTTCGCCACCACACCCTCGGGCAGCGGCACCTCGATCTTGGAGAGCAGCGACTCGAGCGCCCGGTCGCGGGCCTGCTGGAGGCGCTGGTGCTCCTTCATCTGCTCGAGGCGCTCGCGGATGGCCTGGCGCAACTCGTCCAGCGTGTCGAACTCGCTCGCCATCTGGGCGAACTCGTCGTCGAGCTCGGGCAGCTCCTTGACCTTGATGTTGCGGACGGTGGCGGAGACATCGGCCTCCTCGCCGGCGTGCTCCCCGCCCGCGAGCGTGGTGCGAAACGTCGCGGACTCCCCCGCGGACAGCCCGGTCACCGCCTCGTCGAGCCCGTCCAGCATGTGGCCGCTGCCCACGGCATAGGTCACTCCGTTGGCCGTTGCGTCCTCGAGCGGCTCGCCGTCCCGGCTCGCCTCCAGGTCGAGCGAGAGATAGTCGCCCTCCCTCGCGGGCCGGTCGTCGACTCCGGAGAGCGAAGCGAACCGGTCGCGCAGCGTCTGGAGCTGCTCCTCGACCTCGTCGTCACTCACCTCGGCGTCGTCGACCGTGACCTCGATGCCTTCGTACTCCGGCAGGTCGACCGGCGGCCGTATGTCCACCTCCGCGGTGAAGGCGAGCTCCTGGCCGTCCTCGAAGCGCGTGATGTCGAGCTCCGGCTGGCTCAGCACCTTGACCTTGTTCTCCTCGACGGCCTGGCCGTAGAACCTCGGCAACGCATCGTTGACGGCCTGCTCGAGGACGGCGCCACGGCCGAACCGCTGGTCGATGATCCGCGCCGGGACCCTCCCCCGGCGGAACCCGGGCACGTTGACCTGCTGGGAGATGCTCTTGTACGCCGCGTCGAGAGTTGGCTTGAGCTCCTCGAAAGGCACCTCGACGGTGAGCCGGACCCGGGTCGGGTTGAGGGTCTCGACGGCACTCTTCACGGCAGTGGTTCTCCTTAAGGCACGAGGGGAAACGGGCGGTCATCGGCTGCGTGTCGGTGGTCGGGGCGGGGAGACTCGAACTCCCGATCTCCAGCACCCAAAGCTGGCGCGTTAGCCACTACGCTACGCCCCGAGGCGCCTCACGAAGTCTAGAGGACGCTGCGTACCCTTCGGATCGCCCGACACCGCCCCCACATGCAAGTATGGTGTCCGCGCCCGCGGGTGTAGCTCAATGGCAGAGCCCCAGCCTTCCAAGCTGGCCATGCCGGTTCGATCCCGGTGACCCGATCACAGCAAGAAGGCCCAGGTCAGGGAACCACACCCCGGCCCGGGCCCTTTCGTGGCCGAACTACTCGTGCCGCTACGTGCGAGGCAGCGGCAGTCACGTGGGACGACCCCTTCGATTCCTGTGGCGAAGAAGACTCGGATCGTGTCGAGCGTGCTCGCCGGTGAGCCTTCAGTCGCCGAGGCGGCTCGGCGGGAGAGGGTCCGTCACGACACAAGGTTCCTGGGCGGCGAGCAGGGTAGAGCACAGGCAAGGGCACGAGAGGCCGTGACCTGATCCGGGACACCTGGTGCTGGCTGCGGCGAGCCGACGGGGGGTGTCATGTGGCGTTACGTGGCTTCAACTGCCACGGCGGTCATGTTGGTACTGACGGCCATAGGCTGCGGCGACACCCCGCAACAGTCGAGGCCAGGTGCGGGGGAGGTCTCCGCCGGTAACTTCGACTCGGCCGACTTCGACGACCCCACCACCATCGACAACACGTGGTTCCCCCTCACGCCTGGCACCCGGTTTGTCTACGAAGGAGCCGCAAGCGAGGGCGACAAGCGGCTGGAACATCGCGTGGTCTTCATCGTCACAGACCTGACCAAGGTCATCGACGGCGTACGCACGGTCGTCGCGTGGGATCGCGACTACAGCGAAGGCGAGCTCGTCGAAACCGAGATTGCGCTGTTCGCCCAGGACAACGACGGAAACGTCTGGCACCTGGGGCAGTACCCGGAGGAATACGAGGGCGGGAAGCTCGACGCCGCTCCGGCCTGGTTCCACGGCCTGAAGGGCGCGAAGGCGGGCATCGCCATGAAGGCCCAGCCCAAACTGGGAGCACCCGATTATGCCCAGGGCTACGCTCCCCCTCCGATCAACTGGATCGACCGCGCCAGGACCCACCGCATGGGCGTGCGAACCTGCGTGCCCGTGGACTGCTACAGCGACGTGTTGGTGACAGAAGAGTTCGAGCGGAACAAGCCCGACGCGTTCCAGCTCAAGTACTACGCGCCCGGAGTGGGAAACGTCCGCGTCGGCTGGCGGGGCTCCAAAGAGGAAGACAAGGAGGTCCTCAAGCTGGTGCAGCTGACCCAGCTCGGGCCACAACAGATGGCCGACGTCCGCAATGCGGTGCTGCGGCTCGAGGCTCGCGCCTACGAGATCAGCAAAGACGTCTACGGGCACACCCCACCAGCACAGAAGGGCCCACCCAACTGACACAAGCGGGCTCACCGCCTGCGGCCGGATCGCGGCCCGCAGCGCCGATCAGGACGAGCGCACGAGGTGGTTGAGTTGCAGCGGCAACCAGCGACGGCAACGACGGCTCACAAGACCCTCACCACGGAAGGACCGCCGTGCCAGATCCAGAGGTCCTCAACGGTGAACCACGGTCAGTCTCGGCCATAGCAGCTGGGAACGCGCCGGCTGCTCCAGGCCTCAGGGCCGGGTCGTTGACGTAGAGCAGCCCGTCGACGCCGTGGTGGACGAGGTGCCTCCCCCTCGACCCGGGGCGAACGGTGGTGGGCCCAGCGGCGAGCACGAGTGGCGGGCATGCGCCTCGACAAGCAACCTGGAGGCCGCCGACAGCGGCCTGCCGCCAGCGAAGACGGGCCTGCTGTCGACGGGGACGGTTTTGAGCGACAATTGCCTCAGGACATAGGGTCGTCCATCGCGCTTGGTGGATGCTTGACGCATCCCCGGTCGCACCTCGGACCACCCCACGGTGCGCGCTCTGCATCGACAGGTCGGGCGTCCTCACAGATAGGGGGGACAAGAAATGGCCAAGGTCATTTGTGTGCTCTACGACGACCCGGTCAGCGGGTACCCGGACTCCTATGCGCGGGACGAGATCCCGAAGCTGGAGCGCTACCCCGGTGGCCAGACGCTGCCGTCTCCGCAGCGCATCGACTTCAGACCCGGCCAGCTGCTCGGCAGCGTGTCGGGCGAGCTCGGCCTACGACGGTTCCTCGAGGCGCAGGGCCACACGCTGGTCGTGACCTCGGACAAGGACGCCGCCGACTCGGTGTTGGACCGTGAGCTCCCCGACGCCGAGGTCGTGATCTCCCAGCCGTTTTGGCCTGCCTACCTGACGGCTGAGCGCATCGCCAAGGCGCCGCAGCTGAAGCTGTCGATCACCGCCGGCGTTGGCTCCGACCACGTGGACC
>JBOHCZ010000143.1:0-8732 GCA_050699195.1 Streptomycetales bacterium | reverse complement strand
GCACGCCGAACACGCCAAGACGTGTCACTAGACGTTTACGGCTGTGTCACCACCCCGCAGGTCGCTGACCTGCACGTTTGTCCCCCGACGTGCCTCAGAACCCCGATTAGCTGCGGAACTCAGGGATGCAGGTGCTGGCGAATGCCGTCTCGCAGCAACGGATAAGCGACCTGCGCGACCAGATCCGCAACCGGGGGTGTCGCCCCGGGGTCGACCTGGCCGCAGACATGCGCGCACCTGGCGACCCTGGAGGCGGCCTCGCCATCCAGATGGTGCTCGTCGGCGCGGGTGCAACCGTGCCGCGCCGTCCGGTGTGTGCGCGTGCGAATCCGTTGACCAGGAGTGAGAAGCGACCGCAGTGGCGTGAGGCGCGCAGGAAATGGAAGCGGATCACCGGACGTACGGCGGGCAGAGCTGGGTGCCAGATCCACCACAGGATCCCGCTGGAGTGGGCCCACCTCTTCGACGGCGTCGACCCGAACTCACTCGCAAACCTGGTGGGACTGGCGCCCCAGCATCACGACCAGGTCGGCCGTGAGTGGAGCCGCTGGAAGGCTGGCTTAGGCGGCAGAACCCCCACGCAGATGGAGGTGGTCCGGCAGGCGTTGCGGATAGATCGCAGGTACGGCCACTACATGAGGCCGATCTCCCGCAACGTCACGTGTGGCCCGAAGCTCGGGCGTGGCGGGCGGCCGCAGGTACTGTCGCCTGCGGGACCAGGTGTGAACAACGCCGCTGCAGTTCCCTGGGTAGGCGGTGAGACGCGATGGACATTGACACTGTGATGGCGCTGGTCGAACGCGCCGAAATCGAGGCCGACGAGGAGCCTCATCCTGGCGCGAGCCCGGGGCAGATCGCCGAACTCCAGCAGCGGCTGGGGTTCCCCATGCCAGAGGAGCTACGCGCGTGGTTGCGGGTCTGCAACTCCTCGATCGGGCTGCACGGCATCTTCTACGGCACCGGCCACCGGCGGCCCGACCTCAACATCGAGTGGTACCTCGATCGCCACCCCTACTGGAGAGACCGACGCTGGCTTCCGGTTGCCGACGACAGCTGCGGCAACCACTACATCATCGACAGCCAGCAATTCGTGCCCACGACCGCGGCGTATTTCATCGACCACACCGAGGGCGAGAACGCACTGGCGTATGTGGTCGCTGCGTCGTTGCCGTCGCTGCTGCGGTTCCTGCTCGAGGAAGACCTCGAGGTCCCCGGCTACGAGGGCTGGCCCTTCGACGCCGACTACGTGTTGTCGAAAGACCCGGACCTGGCGACGATCACCGACCCTGCCCTGCTGCCCTGGGAAGCTCCGGGATGAGCCGACCCCGAGCACCACGCCACAGCGCGGTCATAGCGTTGAGCCGGGTGTCAGCCGGCGGCCACGGCGGCGCCCGAGGAATCGGCCCCCCTCGGCCACCATCTCGCCCGCCAACATGACCCATGCGATTCCCGTCGGGTGCTGCACGGGGTCGAGGTAGTCGCAGTGGTCCGTGAGCCGTTCGGGGTCGAACGCGACCAGGTCGGCGATGTAGCCGGGCCGGACCTGGCCCCGATCGGGGATGCGGAACGTCGCCGCGGGCATCGCGGTGATCCGGTGTACGGCCTCACCGAGGGGCAGCACCTCTCGGTCCCGTACGTACCCGCCGAGATAGCGCGGGAAGGTGCCGTACGTCCGGGGGTGGGGCCGGCCTCCGCGGCCGGGGGGCAGGCTGTCGGAGCCGACCATGGTCCGCGGGTAGGCGAGCACCCTGATCATGTCGTCCTCGCTCAGCCCGAACGCCACCATCGAGGCCTGCAACCGCTCCTCGACGAGGACGTGGATCAGGGCGTCGACGGGTGCGACGCGCAGCTTCTGCCCGATCTGGGCCAGCGTGAGCCCCTCGTAGGCGTGGGAGGCGGTGGTGGAGACGAGGATGCCGTCCCATCCGGAGTTCGCGACCATGTTGTCCCAGCCGGGGAGCCCCTCTGCGATGGTCCTCGCGATGTGGCCCCGTTGCGCGGGGTCGCGCAGCTTTGCCAGGACGGCCTCGTCCCCGTCGACGAGCAGCGGTGGCGGAAGGCAGCTCGCGAGGAAGGTCGAGCCCGCCGTGTAGGGGTAGACGTCGTCGGTGACCGGCAGCCCGGCCTCGGCGGCCGCGCTGATCAGGTCGAGTGCGTCCGGCATCCGGCCCCAGTTGTGCTTGCCGAACCACTTCAGGTGGGAGATGTGGACCGGGCAGCCGGCATTCCGGCCGATCCGCAGGGCCTCGTCGATGGAGTCGAGCAGCCCGTCGGACTCGCCGCGCATGTGCGTGGCGTACACCCGGTCGGGACCGAGGACCTCCGCGAGTCGGGTGATCTCCTCCGTCGTGCTGTAGACGCCCGGCGGGTAGATGAGGCCGGTGGACAGCCCGAACACGCCTGCCTCGAGAGCGTCGTGCAGCCCGCGACGCATGGCCGCAAGCTCGTCGCCGTCCGGCGCACGGTCGACCATGCCGAACGCCGCGATGCGCAACGTGCCGTGGCCTACCAGCGGCGCGTAGTTGGTGACGGAACCCCCGCTCTCCAGCTGGGTGTCGAGCTCTGACCACTCGCGCCAGTCCAGGGGGGTCGGCGGGAAGATGCGTTCCAGGAGACGGGCCAGCGTGTGCTGGTGCTCCGCAGAGCACGGCGCGAGCGAGAACCCGCAGTTGCCCACCACCTCCGTGGTCACCCCCTGCAGGATCTTGGAGGTGTCGTCCTCCGGCAGCAAAGGAGCGTTGTCGGCGTGGGAGTGGGTGTCGATGAAGCCCGGCGTCACGATGAGCCCGGATGCGTCGACGACGGTACGGCCGTCGGGCGCGATCAGCCCGGGTTCCTCGACCGCGACGATCTTCTCGCCGCGGATCCAGACATCCCGCTGCCGGGGCTCGTCGCCTCCGCCGTCGTCTCCACTGCCGACGACGGTGCCGCCGGTGATCAGACACTCGCTCTCGTGCATCGGCCCTCCCAGAACGGTGACCTCGGGTTCTTCGGTGACGCGCCGGACCGCTGCGGGGCATGGGAAATCTACCCGCCCTCGGGTGGGAAGGTGCCGGCGCGGCCGAGCATCGCCGGCACGGGTGCCCCGAGTCGCTGCGCCAGCCACGCGGCTGTAGCGACAGCGCCGGGCAGCGACACCCCGGTGCCTGCCCCGCTCCTGTGGAGCAGGTAGAGCAGGTCCTAGGTGGCGATGTTGCCGGTGGCGGCGGGTGCGAAGGAGCAGCCACCGATGCCACCCGCGCTGGCGTCCAGGGCGGAGGCCCCCGCCTCCCAGGCGGCGATCGCATTGGCGTAGCCGGTGTTGCGGGTGTTGTGGAAATGACAGCGCAGCGGGACCTCAGGAGCGAGCGTCCACCCCCGCGTCGGAACCACGACCCTCTGCATACAATCGACCGTCACCTGCCCAGCAACCTGCAGAGACCCTTGTGGCCTTCCACAGGCAGCATCTATTTTGTATACAACTTAGGGGAGGTGAGCTGGGGTGGCCAAGGCGGCGGACCGCGCGTACGACAGCCTGCGCAGCGGGATCCTCACCGGCGAGTTCGTCTTCGGCAGCCGGCTGGGTGAGGCGGAGCTCGCCGAGACCTTCGGTGTCAGCCGCACGCCCGTGCGTGAGGCGCTGCGCAGGCTCAGCTCCGAGGGGCTCGTCGAGGTCCTGCCCAACCGCGGCGCGCGGGTCGCCCAGTGGAGCGAGCAGGATCTCCATGAGATCTACGAGCTGCGGGCACTGCTCGAGAGCTACGGGGCCGCCCGGGCGGCGAGCCGGATCGAGGCGGGGGAGATCGCTAGGCTCGCCCGGCTCTGCGACGAGATGGAGGCGGTCGCCGCCCCCGGCCCCTCCCGCGACCTCGAGCGGCTGGCCATCCTGAACGGGCATTTCCACGACGCCGTCCTGCGTGCGGCCGGCAACGTGCGGCTGGTCGCGCTGATGGGCGCCGTCGTGCACGTCCCGCTGGTGCTGCGTACCTACCACAGGTACTCCGGCGAGGCGCTGACCAGGAGCCTGGGCCACCACCGGGAGATGCTGGCCGCCTTGGGAGCGGGGGACCCGCTGTGGGCCGAGTCGGTGATGCGCTGCCACGTGCTCGCGGCCCGCGCCGCACTGGTGACGGCGATGCGCGCGGACGGGCGGGAGGGGACATGAGCGGGGCACCCCCCGACCGTGCCGACCCTGACGCCCCTGCGCAAGGCGCCGGACCGCTCGCCGGCCTTCGGGTCATCGAGATGGGCCAGCTGCTCGCCGGCCCGTTCTGCGGGCAGCTGCTGGGTGACCTGGGCGCCGAGGTCATCAAGCTCGAGCCGCCCGGCACCGGCGACCCGATGCGCCAGTGGGGGCGCGAGAAACCGCACGGCAAGTCCTTGTGGTGGCCCGTCATCGCGCGCAACAAGAAGTCGGTCACCTGCAACCTGCGTACCGGGCAGGGCCAGGCGCTGGCCAGGCAGCTCGTCGACCACGCGGACATCGCCGTCGAGAACTTCCGTCCCGGCACCCTCGAACGCTGGGGGCTGGGGTACGAGGAGCTGTCGGCCACCAATCCAGGCCTGGTACTGGTGAGGGTCACCGGGTTCGGGCAGACCGGGCCCTACGCCCCGCGGGCCGGTTATGGCTCGATCGGTGAGGCGATGGGGGGCCTGCGGTACGTCACCGGGGACGCCGACCGCCCGCCCAGCCGCAGCGGCATCTCGATCGGGGACTCGCTCGCGGGGACGTTCGCCGCCCTCGGCGCCGTGTCGGCGATCCACGCCCGGTCCGGCACAGGTCGGGGGCAGGTCGTCGACGCTGCGATCTACGAGGCCGTCCTCGCGATGATGGAGTCTCTCGTCACGGAGTGGCAGGTCGCGGGCTACCAGCGGGAGCGCAGCGGCCCGGTGCTGCCCAACGTCGCGCCGAGCAACGTCTACCCGACGGCCGACGGGCAGACGGTTTTGGTCGCAGCGAACCAGGACACCGTCTTCCGGCGGCTCGCCGCCCTGATGGGCCGCCCCGATCTCGCCGAGGACGCGCAGTGGGGCACCCACGCCGCCCGCGGCGCCCACCAGGAAGACCTGGACGCGCTGATCGCCGCGTGGACGGCCAAGCACGACGCCGACGCCCTCCTCCAGCTGCTGCACGACGGGGGGGTACCCGCCGGGCGGATCTTCCGCGCCGCGGACATGCTGCGCGACCCACACTTCCGGGCCCGCGAGTCGATCGTCTCGGTGACCGACGCCCAGCTCGGCGAGCTCGCGATGCACAACGTGGTGCCGCGGCTGTCCGGCACACCTGGATCGGTGCGCTGGGCCGGGCCCGCGCTGGGCGAGCACAACGCCGAGGTCTACGGCGGGCTGCTCGACCTCGACGAACCGGCCCGGGCCGCCCTGCGCGAGGCAGGGAGCATCTGACCGCGGCCTTGCCACGCCCTCAGCGGTGCATGTGGATGCCGGGCCCCACCGGCAGGTCGAGAACCACGAAGCAGCCGAGCAGGAGCACCCACACCACCCAGAACGGGATCACGTACGGGAACAGCCGCGAGATCAGCGTGCCGAGACCGGCTCCTGGCTCGTATCTCCGGACGAAGCCCAGCAGGACCAGCAGGTAGGGGTTCATCGGCGTGATGATCTGGGTCGCCGAGTCGCCAATCCGGAAGGCCGCCTGGACGAACGCCGGCTCGTACCCGAGGAGGAAGAACAGCGGCACGAAGATGGGCGCCAGCAGCGACCACATCGCCGACCCGGACACGATGAACAGGTTGAGGAACGAGGCGAGCACGATGAAGCCCACGATGGCGGCGAACCCGGTGAGCCCGATGCCCTTGAGGAACTCCGCTCCGGTGACCGCGATCAGCGCGCCGAGGTTGCTCCATTCGAACAGCGCGATGAACTGCGCCGCCGCGAAGATCAGCACGATGTAGCCAGCCATGTCGCGGACGGCATCGGGCGAAGCCGCAGATGAGCCCGGCGACCGGGTGCCGCCCCGCGGCGTGGAAGACGAGCGCGGCCAGCGGCGGCACGACGACGAACGAGGCGTCGGACGCGATATCGCGCTGACCCCGACGAACGCGGCCGCGTAGGGGAGCAGCCAGGGGGGCGCGTTGGAGAACGCCCCACGGACCAGCGGCTCGAGGAGGCCGGCGCGTTCCGCGATCCCGACCCCGAGCAGGATCGTGAGCACCGTGCCCAGCGGCGGGAACGCGACGAAGTTCTCGACCAGCTTGCCTAACAGGAAGAGCAGGCCCTCGCCGGAGAGCGCCGGCCGGACCGCGAGCGGCTCCTGCTCGCCGGGGATGCGCACCGTGACGTCCATCAGAGCGAGCACGGTCGAGACGGCGATGAGCAACAGGAAGAGGTACACGAAGAGCATGAACGGGTCGGGCAGCCGGTTGCCGGCCCGCTCGATCCCCGAAAGCAGCCTGTTCAGCCCCTTGTCGGTGGTCGCCGGGTCGGACTCGCGGGGCTTTCAGCGCCACACCGTCGCCTCTGAGCGGGTCGCCTGCAGTCGCCTACCTCGCCCCAGCCTGGGCTGCGCCGGAGTGTGGCCCGAAGATCCACAATTGTCAATGACGAATGCCACACGTCCCGCGGGTGGCCAACCGCCGGGGAAGGTCCTACCGGCTCAGCTCGGCCATGCTTGTGCCAACTCGAACCAAACGGATTTCCCGTCGGGTCTCGCCTGAACGCCCCACGCATCGGCGAGGGTGTCGACGAGGAGCAGCCCTCGGCCGGATTCGTCGCCCTCGGTGGCGGACATGAGCACGGGCGGAGTCGGGTCGGGGTCATGGACCTCGACCCGGAGCGCCGCCCCCGCGCGCCAGAGCAGGACACGTACGGGTTGCCAGGGTCGTGCGTTCGCGTGCAGGACGGCATTCGTCACGAGTTCGGAGACCAGCAGTTCGGCATCGTCGAGCACATCGCGGGCTCCGGCGTGCAGCCACAGCTTGAGGCGTACCTGCCGACGCGCGATGGGCACGGTGTCTCGCCGAGGGACCAGGCTCAGGGCGCCGAGGAGTCGTTCCGTCTGGTTGTGTGCACTCGGCCTGCCCTTCTGTGCATACAGGCTTTGTCCGCCCTCCATCGGTCGATCTCCCCCAAGGATTGTCGACTTCGTCGTTCGCGCCGACGGTACGCGGACAACAGGGCGCCGAACCGGACTGTGAGTTCGGACAGCCTGGTCGTATGGGCTAGCAGTCCGGGCGACCGCATGGCTATGACACCAGGTCGATGCGCTGAGCCAGTGCGCGGACCTGGGCCGCGTAGGTAGGTCGGGCCCTCTTGAGAAGTCCACGCACCAGGTCGCGGGCCAGCGGGTCGTAACGCACGTCCTCCGGCCCGGCGCCCTCTGCGCACATCAGGTGCACCAGCACGCCGGGGTCGTCGCGGCGCTGGTCGTATGCGCGGGCGACGTCGAGGAAGAACGTCAGCCTTCGTTCGGCCGACGGGGAATAGGAGACGTCGAGATCGCCAGCCAACCGCAACGCCTCAGTTGCTTCTCCAGCCTCCACCTCTACGCTGACCGCGTGCAGGGCGACGTTGGTCGGGCCGAAGACACTCCACAGGACGTTGTGGTCATCCGCGGCCTCTGCTGCCGCCGAGGCACGGTCTGCGGCTACTAGCGAGAGGTCCGTGCGACCGATGCGCTTGGTAAAGGTGCGCACCAGGAAGTACAGGTCAGCTGCAGCGTGCCACATCACGTCGCTGTTTGGACTCGTATTCGCCGCGAAGGGCCTGCTGGGCAAACCGAATATCGGTGATGAGGTCGGGGAGTGCGGCGGCGGCCTCGCTGTACCGCTGCGGCGCGGTTTGCCAGCCGCGCCATGCTGCGTTCACGCGCTTCTGCAGCTCATCAGGCTGTTCCGGCGTCCGGTCCGCGGAGTCGGAGATGCACGACATCAGGGCACGCTGAACATCCGTGCCCACGGAGTGGACAACCCTGCCGGTGTCGATCGCGGGTTTCGCCGATCAGTGCAGAAACCGGCACGCCGAGGATCTGAGCGAAGCGATGCAGCAGGGTGATCGTCGGGGTCTTCAGTCCGCGTTCGATCTGCGAGATGTAGTCCTCGGTCACCCCGGCAAGCGCGGCCACCACTGCTTGCTTCTTTCCCTGGCCTTGCCGGTAGAAGCGCAGTCGCTCGCCGATCGGGATCTCCCCAGCAAGACCCATGATCCACCCCACAATGGCCTGGTCGGCTCGAAGCCAGGATACGGACGAGGGGATACACAGCGTGACCGGCAAGCTACTCGTGCTTTGGGATGTCGACCACACCCTGATCGAAACGCGGGGGGTCGGCAGAGAGGTCTTCGCCGCCGCCTTCGAGCAGGTCACTGGGCGCCCCATGAAGGAGATGGCGCAGCCGTGGGGGCGCACCGAACCAGTCATTCTCGCCGAGACCCTCGACTCCCACGGCATCGTCGACCCAGGCGACTACTTCCAGCGGTTCGATCGAGTCTAGGCAAGGGAGTACCAGCAGCGGATAGGCGCGCTTCGCCAGCGAGGCCGGACCCTGCCCGGTGTAACTGATGCCCTCGCGCGGCTGGCCCCAATGTGATTAACTTTAGGTTGGGACGGGCAGGGCCCAGAAGATGATTTTCGTTCGCACCAAAAAACCCGGCGACCGGGCACCCCGCACCCCGCGGGAAGCGTCCGCCGGGTCGTTTCTGGGCGCGGGCGTAGGCTCTTGGGGGGCGGAGGGGGACCAGGTGCCGGGGGTGGGTGATTTCGGCGGTGAGGTCGGCCAGGAGGTCGGCGAGGTCAGTGG
>JBOHCZ010000142.1:0-2865 GCA_050699195.1 Streptomycetales bacterium | reverse complement strand
GTACTTCAGCGAGCCGAACGCGCGCTCCCGGACGCCGTTTTGACCGGGACTCCTGCGGCGGGTGCGGATGTGGAGGAACTCGGGCCGGGAGGCGATGAACGCGGCGAACGCCGTACCTTTGAACGCCCCGCCGTTGTCGGTGACGATGGTGACCACCGGCAGCAGCTCGCCGGTCTCGGTGTCGACCGGGCAGTCCTGGACCATCGGGTGGCCGAACATCGCCTCGTAGTCGGTCAGCGCGAGCTCGACGGCGTCGATCGCGTCGTGCTGGTTGGCGGTCGGTGAGACGTGGAACGGGTGCTCGTAGTTGGACCAGTAGTCGCGGCATCCGGCCAGCCGCCGGGTCCCGCCGGTGGTGGTCACGTACTCGGGAGTTGAGTCGGCCTGGAGCGCGGTGTCTGGGTTGCCCCAGGTCCGTTTCTCCAGGCCGCTCGCCGAACCCGGCGTGCGCATTTGTGCGCACCGGGCTCTCCCCGGTTCTGGGGGGAGGGTTTGGTTGAGGCAGGTTCGGCCCAGGGGTTGGGGATCTTGGTGCCCCGGTAGCGGTAGCGGGTGATCGGTACCGCTACCGGGTTGAACAACTCGATCCCGTCCGCCGTGATCGGCTTCCATGCTCCGGTGGGGGTGGTGAGCCAGCGGCGGACGTCCGTCCAGTTCCAGCGGTGCTGTGCTCGTTGCCAGCGCACGATGCGCCACCAGATGTACTGCTTCAGGTGGGCAAAGGTGTGTTTGGCGACGGCATGCCGGAAGTAGTTGACCCAGCCACGCGTGATCTGGTTGATCCGGATCAGCGTTGTCCTAAGGTCGATCTGTGACGTCCTGCGGGTCAAAGCACGGATCTTCCTCTTCACCGCTCGGACAGGCCGGTCGGCAATGAAGGTGTAGACGAACCACTTGTCCGTGCCGCGCTTGCGACGCCACTGGATGTGGAATCCCAGGAAATCGAACCCCTCGCTCAGGTGCACCACCTGGGTCTTGGCTGGTGACAGCCGCAACCCCAGGGGAGCGAGCACCTTTGCGATCTCCTCGCGCAGCGCCTGCATGTCGGCGTTGGCGCCGTGCACCAACACGACGAAGTCGTCGGCGTAGCGGATCAGTCGCCACGTCGGCAGACCTCTTCGGCGCAGGCCACGTCGCTTTTCCACGGTCGACATGCTCCCGCCCTGCTGCCAGGGCGCCATCAGGTGCTCATCGAGCACACTGAGGGCGATATTGGCCAGCAGGGGCGACAGAATGCCCCCTTGTGGCGTGCCGGTCTTGGAGTCCTCGGGGTCCCCGTGTTCGGTGAGAACCCCGGCCTTTAGGAACGCCTTCACCAACGCCAGGACCCGTTTGTCTTTCACCCGGAGCCGAACGCGGTCCATCAGGGCCGCATGATCGATCCGGTCGAAGCACGCCTCGATGTCAGCATCCAGCACCCACTGGTAGCCGCGGGTGCTGTAATGGTGAATCTCAGCGATCGCGTCCTGGGCTCGCCGCTTGGGCCGGAACCCGTAGGAGACCGGCAGGAAGTCGGCCTCGAAGATGGGTTCCAGGACCAGCTTCAACGCCGCCTGAACGACCCTGTCCGCCACCGTCGGGATCCCGAGGCTGCGGACCCTGCCCGTCCCGCCCCGTTTGGGGATCTTACGTTCCCGCACCGGCAGCGGCCGGAACGAACCCTCCTTCACCTGGGTTCGCAGATCGTCTAGGAACCCGGGCACGCCGATCTGCTCCTCAACGTCGGTGACGGTCAGACCGTCGACGCCAGGAGTACGGGCGCCCTGGTTACCCGCGACCCGGTCGAACGCCACGGTCAACGTCGCCGGGTCGTGCACGAGGTTGAACAGGTCGTCGAACCTGCGGCCAGGTTCGGCCACAGCCCAACGGTGAAGCTTGGCCTGCACCTCCGATACCCGTGACCACGGCCCCGCCGGGAACTGGTGGTCCGGGGCGCTCCCATTCGGGGGCGCGTCTTTCGGCATTGCAGTCTCCTTCACTTCTCGAAACCGCTGCCGCCCTTCCCCATGTGCCGGGCTCTCCCCGGCTCGAAGTACTACGGCGGCTCCGTCCTGTCCCGGACCGATCAGCGGTCGGCGCCCCCACCCCGGTATCCGTGCTGGAGGCACGGCACCGGGCGAGGCCCGGGACAGTTCCCGTGTTCACTCATCGATCGTTCGACGAAGGAGGCATCCGGCTTCGCCCCTGTGACATCGCCGTGGCCAACCCGCAGCACTTCACCACGGCCTCCGGGCGGCCGACATCATGCCGCCCCAAAGTTCCCCCGGCCCGTCCTTCGCCACCGCAAAGACCACGACGGGCGGGGTGCGCGTCACGCCCGGCCCCGATCCGCCAGGTTCGAGCCGGTGGCAGCTTGAGAGGCTTGACACGCCGGTTCCTTGCGTATGCCTTTCCGTCTGGCTCGCCGGACCCCCATCATCTGGCGGTACTGACACGTCCCGGCTTTGTCAGGGCTGCTCCCATCCGACCCGGCACCACCCGAACCGGACTACCCTCAGCTTCACCACCCTGCTACGACAGGGTCAGCGGTGCAGGTCTCTCACCCCCACACGATCAACAAGCGCCTCACGGCGCACACAGTCCATCTGCCACACCTGGTTCGCACCCGTCGGCGGGGCCGCGAACGCCGCCCTGCGGGCCTTGGCGAGCTCACGCCGTTCGCCGGTGTAGTCGACCGGCTGGAGTAGGCCGCGTCGGCGCATCGCCCGCTCCACCGACGAGCAGGAGGCGGTGTGCCCGTCGGCGCGCATCAGCCCGTAGATCTTGCGGTGCCCCCAGCCCGGCCAGTCCGCGGCGTACTTCGCCGCGACAGGCTCCAGGACGTCCACGACCGGCGCCGGCCACGGCCCCTTCGCCCTCGTGGAG
>JBOHCZ010000141.1:0-26679 GCA_050699195.1 Streptomycetales bacterium | reverse complement strand
GCGCTGTGCCGAGCGGGCCGCGGCGCGCGCCACAATCGACGGCCCCGACGCCGCGCTGGCCGACCTCACGCGGCTGCCCGACGTGGAGGAGGCCCGAGAGCGTGTCGAGGCTCACGCCCTGGCCGATCACCGGGACGAGACACGGGTCGACCGGGCGCTGGCCGGCGTACGGCTGGCCCGGTGGCTCGCGCTGCCCGCGCGTGCGGTGTCGTCGTCCGACCTCGGGGCCCAGGTCGCACGGCACCGCGACACGGACGCCTGGGTCGACCGGGCCGTCGCCGACGCCTGGAGCGGGGTCGGCGACGAAGGGCTGTCCCAGGGCCTCCGGGCGGTCCTCGGTGCGGCGCGGTTGCGCCGGGACGCGCACGACAGCGCATTCGGTCTCGCGGTGGCCACACACGAGCGGGCCGGCGGTGGCGTTCCTGAGGGGTTCGTGAACGTCGAGGACCTGCTCGCCGGCACCGTACTGCCGCTCGCGAAGGAGCAGCCTGTGCTGCTCGTCCTCGCTGACGGCATGAGTTTCGCCGCGGCGACCGAGGTCGTCGACGACGTGGTCCGACGCTACGAATCGTGGCTTGAGTGCCTGCCCGCCGGTCGGCGTCGGCGGACGGCGGCTCTCGCGGCCCTGCCCTCGCTGACCAATGTCTCTCGTGCCAGCCTGTTGTCCGGTGAGCTCACCGTCGGTGACCAGACGCCGGAGCGAGTCGGCTTCGAGAAGCTGGCCAAGGCCCACGGGGTGAGCGGCCGGCTGTTCCACAAGCTGTCACTGGACACGAGTGAGGGCGGGTTCGCCCTGGCCCATGACATCGCCGGAGCGGTCGACGACGTCGCCGGCACCCGCCTCGTCGCGTGCGTTCTCAACACCATCGATGATGCGCTGGAGCGCTCGGACCCGGGCGGGACGGAGTGGACCGCGGACACCGTCAAGCACCTGCGGCCGCTGCTCGATCGAGCCCGGCGTGCCGGCCGGGTCGTCGTTCTCACCTCCGACCACGGGCACGTGGTCGAGCGCCGCGAGGGTCGCATGATCCCGGTGAAAGGCGCCTCGAGCAACCGATCGCGTCCCCACGCCGAGGGCCCGCCGCCGGGCGAGGGCGAAGTGCGCGTGACCGGACGGCGCGTCCTGCTCCACAACGCGGACGCGGTGCTCGTGGCCGAGGAGCGGCTGCGCTACGGGCCACTCAAGGCCGGCTACCACGGTGGCGCCGCGCCGGCCGAAGTCGTCGTCCCCGTGCATGTGCTTACGCCGGGCGCGCCGCCCGAGGGCTGGGCGCTCGCACCTCCACAGTCCCCGGACTGGTGGCGCACCCCCGTGGGAGCGGCCGGGCCGCGGCCGGCGCCGGAGGCCGGTCCATCAGCGCCCACGCTCTTCGACGGCGTACCTGTGATCTCCGACATTGCGGTGGCCGTTGTCGCCTCGCCGACGTACCGGGACCAGCGCAGCCGGTCGGCCCGGGTCACGATCCAGGACGGCCGGATCACCGAGCTGCTTCGGGCCCTGCTGGCCGCTCCGGCCAACCGGCTCGACCCCGAGTCGGCAGCGGCGGCGCTCGGGATCGCCGCCGTGCAGCTGCCCGGCGCTCTATCGATGGTGCAGCGGCTGCTCAACGTCGAACAGTACCCCGTGCTCAGCCGTGACCCGGACGGTGCGACGGTCGTCCTCGACTCTGCGCTGCTGCGCGAGCAGTTCGAGGTGGAGGCGTGAGTTCGCAGCTGAGCCCCCGTCGCCGGCGCGAGGTCATCGACGCGCTGCGCCGCGGCACCGTGCCGCACAACGGCCTCGACGTACTCGCGGTCGGCATCGAGCGCTTCGAGGGCGCCCTCGATGCCGAGGTGGACGCCGTGTGTTCGGGCGGGGCCGTGTTCAAGGCCGTCCGCGGTGAGTACGGCGCGGGTAAGACGTTTTTCGCCCGCTGGTTGGCCGAGCGCGCAAAGCGGCTGGGCATGGCGGTCGCCGAGGTGCAGATCTCCGAGACCGAAACACCGCTGCACCGGCTGGAGACGGTCTACCGGCGGGTGTGCGAGTCCCTGGAGACCGCCGAGTTCCCGCCGTCCGCGTTCCGGCCGGTCCTCGACGCGTGGCTGTTCGCGCTCGAACAGGAGGCTGGTGGGGACGCCGAGGCGCTGCTCGAACGCCGGCTCGCTGCCGTGTCGCGCACGACGCCCGCCTTCGCCGCAGCGTTGCGCACCTACCGCACGGCGGTGGCCGCGGGGGACGTCGCCCGCGCGGAAGGTCTCGTCGCATGGCTCGGGGGGCAGCCCCACGTGGGCGCGGCAGTGCGACGCACGGCAGGAGTGCGGGGGGAGCTCGACCATTTCGGGGCGTTCGGGTTCCTGCAGGGCCTGCTCACTGTGCTACGGGACTCCGGGCACCCGGGCCTGCTGCTCGTGCTCGACGAGGTGGAGACCCTGCAGCGGGTGCGCTCCGACGTCCGGGAGAAGGCTCTCAACGCGCTGCGCCAGCTGCTCGACGAGGTCGACGACGGCCGTTTCCCCGGCCTCTACCTCCTCATCACGGGCACGCCGGCCTTCTTCGAGGGCACGCAGGGAGTGCAGCGGCTGCCCCCGCTCGCCCAGCGGCTGGCCACCGACTTCACCACCGACGCGCGCTTCGACAACCCACGGGCGGTGCAGGTGCGGTTGCCCGGGTTTTCGCTCGATTCGCTGACCGAGGTCGGCGGGCGGGTACGCGACATCTTCGTCGCCGGCTCGTCGGCGCCGGATCGGGTCGCGCACGTGGTCGATGACACCTATGTCAAGACGCTCGCCGCTGCGGTGGCCGGGTCACTCGGCGGCAAGGTCGGGGTCGCGCCGCGGGTCTTCCTCAAGAAGCTCGTCGGTGACGTGCTCGACCGGGTCGACCTGTTCGCCGACTTCGACCCGTACCGTGACTACCGGCTCACCCTCGCCGACGGCGAGCTCAGCGGCGTGGAGCGCAACGCCCTCGCGGGGGCGAGACCCCGCAACGTCGACGACATCGACCTGTGAGCTGTCGTGTGCACCGACCGCCTCCACCCGGCGATTCTCCACCACGTAGTGAATACCCTCGGCTGGCCGGATTTGCGGCCGCTGCAGGAAGAGGCCATCGCACCAATCCAGGGGGGCCACGACGCGCTCCTGCTCGCCCCCACGGCGGGCGGCAAGACCGAGGCGGCGGTGTTCCCCCTGCTCTCGGCCATGGCCGGCGAGGGCTGGCACGGGTTGTCGGTTCTCTACCTCTGCCCGCTTCGCGCGTTGCTCAACAACCTCGAGCCGCGGCTGGACGCGTACGCGCAGTGGACCGGCCGGCGGGTGGGCCTCTGGCACGGCGACACCGCGGGCAGCCGCAGAAGTCGCATGCTCGCGGACCATCCGGATCTACTCCTGACGACGCCGGAGTCCCTCGAGTCGATGCTCGTCTCGACGAAAGTGCGGCCGCGCGAGCTGTTCTCCGAGCTGCGCGCAGTGGTCATCGACGAGGTCCACGCCTTCGCCGGTGATGATCGTGGCTGGCACGTGCTGGCCGTCCTCGAGCGCCTTCAGCGGCTCGCCGGGCGGCCACTGCAGCGGATCGGCCTCTCCGCGACGGTCGGGAATCCGGGGGAACTCCTGCACTGGCTTCAGGGGTCCGGTGCCGGGGTCCGTCCTGCGACCGTTGTCGCCCCCGGCCTCAGCGGTCCGGAGACGCGCCCTGCGGGTGACGTCACGCTGGACCACGTGGGCAGCGTCGACAACGCGGCCAAGCTCATCTCCCTGCTGCACGCCGGAGAGAAGCGCCTGGTCTTCTGCGAGCGCCGTCGCACCGTGGAGGACCTCGCCGTGTCGTTGCGGGGACGCGGCGTACAGACCTTCGTATCGCATTCCTCCCTTTCCGTCGACGAGCGGCGGCGCGCCGAGCAGGCGTTCGCCGAGACGCGAGATTGCGTCATCGTGTCGACCTCCACACTCGAGCTGGGAATCGACGTCGGCGACCTCGACCGAGTCGTGCAGGTGGACTCGCCACGTACCGTCTCATCGCTGCTTCAACGACTCGGGCGCACCGGGCGCCGCGCGGGCCTCAGCCGCAACGCGCTGTTCCTGACCACGAGCGACGACGCGTTCCTGCAGGCCGCGGGGCTGCTGTACTTGTGGTCCCAGGGATATGTCGAGCCGGTCGTCGCGCCGCCCGCCCCCCGGCACATTGCCGCACAGCAGCTACTCGCCCTTTGCCTGCAGGAAGGCAGGGTCGGCGAGAACACCTGGCAGCAGTGGTGGGATGGGCTGCCCTTGCACGATGACGCAACCGCCGGGATCGTCCGCTGGCTGCTCGAGACCGGCCACCTCGAGCGCGACAGCGGCATGCTCTTCCTCGGAGCAGAAGCAGAACGGCGCTTCGGTCGGAAGAACTTCCTCGACCTGCTGAGCGTCTTCACCGCGAACCCCGAGTTCCTCGTGTTGTGTGGGCGGAACGAGCTCGGTTCCGTCGACCCGCTGGTACTCACCCGTAAGGTGCGAGGGCCACGGGTCATCGTGCTCGCCGGCCACGCCTGGGCGGTCACCCACGTCGACTGGGCGCGGCGCCGGTGCTACGTCGAGCCGTCTGACACGAAGGCCGCGATGAGCTGGGCCGGCGGAGGGGCGGCCCCGCTGTCGTTCGAGCTGTGCCGCGCCGAACGTGACGTCCTCGTCGGCAACGATCCGGACGTCACCCTCTCGCGACGCGCGACCACCGCTCTCAAGCAGCTCAGGGAGGACCGCGAGACACTCGCGAGCAGGACCGGGACAGTGGTCCGCCGCAACGGCGACGTGTGGTGGTGGACCTGGGCCGGCGCAAGGGCCAACGCCACACTCGTCCGGGCTCTGCCCACCGTCGTCGATCCTGACGGGGTGTACGACAACCACCGCATCCGGATACGCACAGACGTCGAACCGAACGAGGTTTCCGCCGCCGTGATCGCGGTGCAGGAGATCGACGGGGCCCTTCCGGACGTCAACGACGACGCGGTACGCGGCTTGAAGTTCGCCGACGTGCTCCCGCCGAGAATGGCCGCCGAAACCGTGGCGCGCCGCCTCGCCGACCCGGTCAAAGCGGCCGTGGTCCTAGGCGAGCCACGGCGGTGGAGTTCCCAATGACTGCTGAAAACCAGCATCCGCCAGGCATACGTCCGCCCGGACGTACGACGGCCTGGTCCGCTACTGGTGGGTGGCCGCTGGTGTCGACCAGCGCGCTGCTGTTGACGGCCTGGCTTGGGGTGTACAAGCCCTGGGGCCCACCCGTTACGGGCGTCGGTTCCTGCGCGTGTCCGACCGGCAGAGGGCTTGACACTCGGCGGGAACCGGCCTCTGGCCCCCGGGGGCGGCGCATGCCACAATGCCTGGCCAAGCTACCGGTAAGAAGGTCAGCAGCTCGTGGACCCAGTGGACCCAGTGGACCCAGTGGACGCCGTGGACCTCGTGGACACCGCGCATCGCCCTGCCGCGCCGGACCGGCCTGTTTTCATCGTGGGCTGCCCGCGGTCGGGGACGACCCTGCTGCAGCTGATGCTGCACGCCCATCCCCGGATCGCGATCCCGCCGGAGACGCGCTTCGTCGTGCAGGCGTACCGGGCGCGGCACCAGTTCGGCGTGCTGTCGGTTGAAGAGAATCGGCGCGGGCTCGCGAACTGGATCGTGAAGCGTCCGATGTTCAAGGACTTAGGTCTCGACCGTGACGACGTGCGGCGTGCGGTGGTGGCCGCACCGCCCACCATCGGTTCAGCGGTCGGCACAGTCCTGGCGATGTACGCGGCACGCCATGGCCGCGTGCGCTGGGGTGACAAGCGTCCCGATTACTGGCGTGACATCGACGTCGTGCTGCGGCTGTTTCCGGATGCACAGTTCATCCACATCGTGCGGGACGGGCGGGCGTGTGTCGCCTCGCTCAAGCGCATGCGGTGGTGGGGCGGGGGTGTCCCGGCGGCGATCGTGGTGTGGCTCATGGCGCAGCGGCGGTGCCGGCGGGACACCCGCCACCTCCCGGAAGGCTCCTTCCACGAGCTGCGCTACGAGGACCTGGTGAGCGATCCGGAGGCCGAGCTGCGACGCCTGTGTGTCTTCCTCGGTGAGGAGTTCTCCCCAGCGATGCTGGCGCCTCACAAAGTCGCCGAGTACGCGGTTCCGACCTGGAAGACCTGGCACACCAGGACCGCCGATGCGGTGGACACCGCCACGGTGGAGTCGTGGCGCGAGGGCCTCGAGCCCAAGGAGTTGGCCCTGGTCGAGTTCGTCGCCGGGCGCAGCCTCAAAGCCAACGGTTACCGGCTGTCCGGTGCCGGGGGCCGCCCATCGGCCGGCCTGCTGTTGAGGTTCGCCCGCGAGTGCGTCCGGCGCGAGGGGTACCTGTGGAAGAAGCGACTCCGGGACCGGCGCATGCGCCGCGACGAGAGGACCTCCGTGGCGGCGCGGCTGACCTCCGGCCAGCAGGCGGCAGGGACCCCCACCACGAAGGCCGCCGCCAGGCGGTGACCTCGATCCCCTGTCCATCCCCGCTGGGCGGGGCCCGCGTCGTAGGCTGTTCGCAGATCGTCGACGACGTCAGCACATCGAGTGGTGCGTCCCTCATCGAGCCGCATGGTCAGCAATGTCATGTCGAATCGGGCGAACAACCCGACATCGGGCACGTGCCAGCTACGAAAGCGCCTCAATGCGTCCTCGACGCTTGTGTGAGTACCGACGGCGTTGTATACCGTCTACGAAAGCCCTGGTCAGGGTGGAGGAGGAGTCGGCGATGAAGCGTGTTCTGGTGTCCCTTGCGGCAATTGCGCTCGTCCTCAGTGCGTGCGGCCAGGGTGGTACGGGCGACTCGCAGGCCGGCAAGGGAACGATCCGGGTCGCGCTCGGCGACATCGAGTCGGTCGAGACGCTCGCCCTGTTCATCGCGCTCGACCGGGTCCGCGAGCGCGGCGTCGAGGTCGAGCTCAACGAGCTGGCCGACGAGGACCTCGCCTACCAGGCGGTGGTCAACGGGCAGTCCGATGTCGGGCTCGGAGCCCCGTACGGGCTGATCGAAGGAAACGCGGCGCCGCTGCGGATCGTCTGCCAGCTGGCGAAGGCGCAGTACTACCCGGTGGCCGACAAGGCGGCCTACCCTGACTGGCAGGCGCTCGACGGTCAGACGTTCACCGTGCACTCGCGCGGCTCCACCACGGAGGCGTTGGCGCGCCTCGTCGAGCAGACCGAGGGCATCAAGTTCGGCGAGATCAGCTACGTCCCCGGCTCCGAGGTGCGGGCCACGGCGCTGCTCCGCGGCAACGTGAAGGCCGCGGTCCTCGACATCCCGAACAAGAACTTCGTCATGAGTGAGGACCCGGGCCGGTTCCACGTGCTCCCGACGCCGAAGGTCGACGCGAGTGACGAGATGCTGTTCGGCAACGCCGAATGGCTGCAGCAGAACGAGAAGAGCGTCCAGATCCTGCTCGAGGAGCTGCTGACCACCTGGCGTTCGATCGCCAAGGACGAGTCGTTCGTCACCGAGGAGCGCAAGCGCCTTGGCCTGCTCCCCAACCTCCCGGCCGAGCTCGAGAAGGAGCTCCTTCCCTACTACAAGCAGGTCGGCCAGGGAGGCATCCTCACCCAGGACTGCGGCGGCCGCCAGGCGGCGGAGGCCGACTTCGAGTTCTACAAGCTCGCCGGTGTTCTCAAGGGCGACCCCGCGAGCTTCAAGGTCGAGGACTACTGGGACCTCGACCCCATGGAGAAGGCCCTCAAGAGCGTGGAGAAAGCGGGCAGCTGAGGCGTGGCTGTACGCGTCGAGAATCGCGCAGGCCGCACATCCGGCCGTGTATGGATGCATCCGTGGCTGCTGCGGGGAGCGTCGATCCTGCTCGTGCTGGCGCTGTGGGAGTGGGGCGGCACCATACCGGTGAGCATCGCCTTCCCCTCGTTCACCGACACCATGGTCGCCTTCGGCGGGATGCTCGCCGACGGTACGTTCGCGTCGGCCTACGCCGAGACGATCGTGCCGCTCGTCGTGGGCGTCCTGCTCACCGGCCTGGGGGGAGTGCTGTCCGGGCTCGTCATGGGGCTCTCCCCGAGGGCCGAGTGGTTCGGGCTGCCGCTGTTCATCGTGCTCCAGGCCTCCCCCTCGGCCGCCATCGTCCCGCTGATCACCTTCATCTACGGCATCGGTTTCGCCGCCAAGGTGTTCGCTGTCGTGCTGCTGAGTGCCCCGGTGATCGTCCTGAACGCGTACCGCGGCATCACCAACACGCCGCGTTCGCTGCTCGAGATGGGTGACGCGTTCCTGGCCAAGCGGTGGCAGCGGATCTGGAAGATCGTGCTCCCCGCCGGGAGCGGCCTGATCTTCGCCGGGCTCCGGCTCGGCCTGGCTCAGGGGTTCACCGGGGCCGTGCTGGCCGAGCTGCTCATCACCCCGACCGGAGTCGGCGACCTGATCACCTTCTACCGCTCGGGCGCCGACTACCCGCGCATGTTCGCGTCCATCCTCTCGATCGTCCTTTTCGCCAGCGTGAGCTTGACCCTGCTCCAGCACCTCGAGCAGCGCATCTTCCGCCCAGAGATGAGGCCGGCATGACCGAGTCCCCGAGCCCGAGCTCGCCCGGACTTCCAGGGGCGGCAGAGCGGGGGGAACCCGCGGTCCGCGTGGTCAACCTGACGAAGGAGTACCCGGGGGGCATCCAGGCGCTGGAGGGCATCAGCTTCGACGTGCCGAAGGGGGAGCTGACCAGCATCATCGGGCCGAGCGGCTGCGGCAAGACGACCACTCTCAAGATCATTGCGGGGCTTGTCGACGCGACGGCAGGAGAGGTGCTCGTGGACGGCAGCCCGGTGCGCGGACCAGGCCCCGAGCGCGCCTTCGTCTTCCAGGACTTCGCGCTCATGCCCTGGGCCAGTGTGCTGCGCAACGTAGCGTTCGGGCTCGAGCTGCGCGGTGTCGGAAAGAAGGAGCGCGAGGCCGTCGCCCGCGAGTACATCGCCAAGATGAACCTCACCGGCTTCGAGGACGCCTACCCGCACCAGCTCTCCGGCGGGATGCGCCAGCGTGTCGGCCTGGCGCGAGCCATGGCGGTGGACGCCGACATCCTGCTGATGGACGAGCCCTTCGCCTCGGTGGACGAACAGATACGTCGCAAGTTCCAGGAGGATCTGCTGCGCGTGCTCGGCGACGAGAAGAAGAGCGTCGTGTTCGTCACGCACTCGATCGAGGAGGCGGTCTACGTCTCCGACCAGGTCGTCATCCTCACCCGCGGACCCGCCAACGTCTCCAAGGTCGTGCGGCCAGGCATCGACCGGGACGGCGACTCCGAGAGCATCAGGCGCAGCCCCGCCTATCTCGACTGGGTCGAGAGCATCTGGGACGAGCTGCGAAACTACCTCGAAGAGTGAGGGGCGGGCCGGCATGACACTCCGCGGTCACCGCATTCCGATGGCCTTCTCCCTGCTGGTCTGGTGCGCCGTCTGGGAGCTGGTCGGTCGTCTCGGCGTGGTCTCGCTGATCCCGCCGTTCACCGACGTGGTCGCGGCGCTGTTCGAGGTGGTCCCATCGCCGGACTTCGCCGAGGCCGCGGCGATCACCTTCCAGGCCTTCGGTATCGGCATGGCGCTCGCCCTCGTCGTCGGCCTCGGTGTCGGCTTCCTGATGGGGCGCATTCCCGCGGTCGGCAACCTGATGGGCATGTGGGTGAACATCTTCGAGAGTTCGCCGCTCACGGCGATCGTGCCCGCACTCATGGCCATCCTGGGCTTCGGCCTGCCGACCATGGTCGTGACGGTGTTCCTGTTCTCGGTGTGGGTGATCGCGCTGGACACCCAGGTGGGGGTCGAGCGGGTCAGCCCCTCGCTGATCGAGATGGGCCGTTCGTTCGGTGCCTCGAACCGCGCCCTGTTCTCCAAGATCGTCTTCTTCGCGGCGCTCCCCGAGCTGCTTGCCGGCATCCGCCTCGGGCTGATCCGCGGGTTGAAAGGCGTGATCATCGGCCAGCTGCTCATCGCGGTCGTGGGCATGGGCTATCTCTTCGAGCTGTACTCGCGGAACTTCCTGATGCCCGAGTTCTGGTCGCTCCTGATCATCCTCTTCGGCTTCGCCTTCGCGGCCTCGGAAGTCGTCGCGTACTTCGAACGTAAGGTGGCCTTCTATGCGACAAGCCGCTAGCCGGACCGGTACGACCGACTACGCCATCCCGCCGCCCGCCATCACCACGGTGCCGGTGGAGGGCAGCGCTTCGAGCACCGGTGCAGCGTTCCCCGTCCTCCGGGTGTTCTGCGTCGGCCGCAACTACGCCGAGCACGCCGTCGAGATGGGGCACGACCCCGACCGGGAGCCCCCGTTCTTCTTCATGAAGCCCGCCGACGCGGTCGTCCCGACGGGGAGCGTGCTGCCGTTCCCCTCCGCCACGGCGGACCTGCACCACGAGATCGAGCTCGTGGTGGCGCTTGAGCAAGGGGGTGCGAACATCGCGGAGACGGACGCGCTGGCTCACGTGTTCGGATACGCCGTCGGTCTCGACATGACCCGCCGTGACCTGCAGGCGGAGGCGAAGAAGGCGGGCCGCCCCTGGGACATGGCGAAGGGCTTCGACCGCTCCGCTCCGATGAGCCCCATCCGTCCCGCCTCCGAGATCGGCCACCCTGACTCGGGTGCCATCTGGCTACGCATCAACGGCGAGTCCCGCCAGGAGGGCGACCTGGCCCAGCAGATCTGGAAGGTGCCCGAGACCATCGCCTACCTGAGCACCCTGATCGAGCTGCGACCCGGGGACCTGATCATGACCGGCACGCCGAAGGGCGTCGGTCAGGTCCAGCGGGGCGACCGCCTCGAGGGTCACGTCGACGCAGTGGGAGACCTGACGGTCAGGTACCAACGCTAGCTGGACTAGCGTCCCGGCCCGTACAGGCCGAAGGCCAGGGACGGATCGCCGGGCTGCCAGCTGCTGTCGAACTGCGACCGGCGACCCATCTCCTGCCCTCGGGCGACGACCGACCGCCCGAGGGCGAGCTGGGCTCGTTCCCATTTGGCCAGCGCGGCGGGGACGTCGAAGTCTGCCGCGCGCAATGCCTCGGCAAGGGCCCAGCCATCGGCGGCCGCCTTCGCGGTGCCCGCGGCAGGGTGGGGGCGTGCCGCGAACGCGGCGTCGCCGATGAGACACACCCGGCCGAAGGCCATCTTTGGCACCTCGACGTCGAAGATGGGCTGGATGAACGGTTCCGGAGTCCGCGTCACCGCCTCCTCCAGAGCCGGCGGCAGCCGGTCCCGCGCGGCTTCGCGCAGCTCGCCGAGGAAGCGCTGCTGCACCATCCCCGGATGCACCGACACCGCGCACGGCGTGCCCTTCCGGTCGGTGAGCAGTTCGTCGAGCGCCGGGCCGGGGGGGACGTTGCGGTACCAGACGTAGTTGAAGTCACGTCGGCGTTGCGTCAGCTCACCGTCAGGGCCAGGGATGAAGTACCCCACGATGTGTCCGCTCGGCACGACCGCGTAGATCAGGGCGTCCTCGAAGAGGGCGGCCGTTTCGGCGCTGAGCTCCGCCTCGGTGACCGTCCCGCGCCAGCCCACGTACCCGGCGTAGTGCGGTATGACCTCGGGGAGAATGCGCCGGCGTGCGGTCGAGGAGATTCCGTCGGCGAACACGGCAAGGTCGGCCCGTTCCTGCCGTCCTGAGGCGAACCGCAGCGCGACGCCCTCGGGGTGCCGGTCGAAGCCGACGAAGCCCTCCCCCAGGTGGTAGCGCGAGGTACCGAAGTCCGCGAGCAGGGGGCGGTAGATCGCGTTCCAGGAGGCGAACCGCCAGCGACTGGGACCTTCGTACTCGACCCCGCCGTCCCGCCGAAGGTAGCGCAGCCGTGACGACCCCGTGCTGACGGGGCCCGCGTCCACACTGCCGCTCCGCTCGAACCATCGGACGGTGTCCGGCTGCAGGACGATTCCCACACCACGCCCGTGGAGCCGTTCCGACCCCCGTTCGAACACCTCCACGTCGCAGCCGATCTTTCGGAGGACGAGCGCGGCGGTGAGCCCCCCGAGCGAGCCACCGACGACAGCTACCCGAGGAGGGACGGTCCCGGCCATGGCAGAGACTGTTCCCTACCTCGCGGTGCCTCGGTATGTGCGGGCACACGGGAAGCCGTGCCGGTGGCTGTGGCCTCAGACAAAGCTACGATTCTGCCCGCCCTCGACCCTGCGGACCGCGAGCGCGAGCTGGAGCTCCAACAGCGTGTCCGGACGCTTGAGGCTGCGGCCGAGCAGTTGCTCGACGCGCCCCAGCCGGTAGGCAACCGTGTTCGGATGCACGACGAGGCTCCTGGCGGTGGCGGGACGGGAGCACTCGTTTCGCAGCCAGACCCACAACGTCAGGAGAAGTCCGGTGTCGCGTCGCCGGTCATGCTCCTCGATCCGGCCGAGCATCCGGTCCGCGAACGCCCGCAGCCCCTCCGGCGTCCCTGTCTCAAGCAGCAGGGCATAGACACCTAGCTCATGGACGTCGACCACGCGGCCCGGCTGCCCCTCCCGCGCCAGTTCCCCGGCGCAGCGGGCGATCCGGTAGGCGGGAGCGTATTCCTCGGGGTCGTTCACCGTGGCTCCGGTGATCACCGACACCGTGTGCGGGGTGACCAGTCGGCCGATATGACCCTGCACCTGCCGGGCAACGTCTCGCAGCCCGTCTCTCGCTCCCGCCGGGGAAGGGAGGAGCAGGACGACTGCCTTTCCCTGGACGCCGACCAGGGGACGGCCAGCCGAGCCCCCGACCCCCGCAAGTGCCGTCTCCGCGAGACGCGAGGCGCGCAGCAGCTGATCGGGTTGGCTGCTGCTGTCTTGGTGATCGGAATCATCGGGGTCCTCGTAGACGAGCAGCAGCGTATGGGGCACGGTCAGGTCATGTCCGAGTGCTGCCGCGCGGTCCAGCAGGCTCCCGCGGTCGGCCAGGCCCTCCCCCCGCAGCAGGTCGGTCAGCAGGTCGCGGGAGAGCCGCAGCTCAACCTCGACCGCGTGGCGCTGCTTGAGCAGCTCGAGCGCCACGACGAGGGCGAAACGCTCGATGCCGCGTCGCTCCACGGCGTCCGGAACGATCCGCGGGTTGGCTACCCAGAGCCTGGCGACGAGCTGCCCGCCGAGCATCACCGGGGCGACCCACGCCTCGACGTCATCGAGCACCACGCGGGCGACCTCGACCCGGTCCTCGAGCGCGTGGAGGGCCGTACGGACCCACCGCTTCCTCCTGATGGCTAACGGGGGAGGCGGGACGTACTGGCCTACGGACGCCGCCGCCAGGGGCTTGCACTCGGTGTCCTCCACGGTCACCGAGGCATGCAGCGCCCCCGCCAGGGACTGGACCACCCCGGCAAGCCCGACATCGTCGAGAACGAGGCGCATGAGGCGACGGTGCTGCTGCTCGGCCCACTCGAGAGCCGACCCTTGACGGCGAAGCTCGGCATTCGCCACCGAGAGCCGTTCGATGACGTCCTGCTCGGCACCCCGCAGGCGGGCGGTCTGGAGGGCCACGGCTGCCTGTTCCGCCAGCAGTTCGACGAGCTCCACCTCCGCTCGACTGAACTGCCTGGCCACCGCCGAGTACGCGACAAGCACCCCGGCGGGCGATCCGCCTGTTCTCAGCGGCGCGGCCAACAATGCGTGGTAGCCCTGCTCGAGGGCGAGGTCCCGCCATGGCCCGAACTGCTCGGCCGTCGTCACGTCCGTGACCGCGACGGTCACTCCCTTGCGGTACGCCCGCGCCGAAGGCGCGTCCGTCTCCGGGCTGCCGGGATGCACGAGCAACGGTCTGTCCGTGTTGATGTGGCGAACGTAGTCGGCCGACAGCGCGTGCCAGCCCTCCGCGAGCAGCCGCTCGGCCTTCTCGTCGGCAAGCATCACCGCACAGAACTGGAAGCCGATCAGGGAGCACGCTTGCTCCGTTACCCGGCTCAGCAGACAGCTGAGCGGCTCCGCCGCATTGACCGCCCGGGAGATGTCGGCGACCGCGGACATCCAGGAACGCAGGGACGGCAGCCCGTGGCTGCACGCTGCGGGGCTGCACGCTGCGGGGCTGCACGCTGCGGGGCCGCGATCCGGCTCCGCCGACGTCCTGCCTTCAGCCCGACCCACATCAACCACCGTCTGCCTCCGCAGGCCTCACCATAGTTCGTACCCCCAACTCCGTGAACCGTCCGAGGGGCCGTTCTGACTGGCGCTGCCGGTTGGGACCTCTTGACCACCGGTTGCCGTGGCGTGACGCTCGAAGCAGCGGCCCGCCCAGACGCCACTGGGCTTCGGCCGCGACATGACGTACGGAGGTCGGCGATGGGTATCTACGCCAAGCGGCCTTGGCTTTCGCTGTATCAACCGGGGAAGCCCGCAGACATCGTTCCCGAATTCGCCGACGCGGTGTCGATGTGGCGAGCCAGCGTCGATCGAAGCGCCGGCCAGCCCTTAGTGCACTACTTCCACACCACCCACACAGTCGCTGAGATCGATCAGCACAGCGATGCCCTGGCGGTGGCGATCGCCGAGCGCGGCGTCGGCGCTGGCGACCGGGTCGCTCTTTACCTGCAAAACGTCCCGCAGTTCGTGATTGCGATGCTCGCAGTGTGGAAGCTCGGGGCGATCGTCGTACCGGTGAATCCGATGCTGAAGCAGCGGGAGCTCCGCTACCTCCTCGACGACTCCGGCGCGAAGGCGCTGATCAGCCTGCGACAGCTGTGGCACGAGGTGGCGGCCGAGGTCGTGGGCTCCACCGCGGTCAGCGTCGTCGTCACCACGAGCGCGCTCGACTACCTGGACCCGCCGGTGCCCGCGCTTCTCGCGACGACGGACAACGCCGAGGCGTCACAGACAGCGGACTTCGCCGCGCTTGTCCGGGACCACCCGGACCGCCAACCGGACCCGCCGACGCTCAACGCCGACGACACCGCGATGCTGACCTACACCTCGGGCACGACCGGCGACCCGAAGGGTGCGATGAGCACCCACGGCAACGTGACGTTCAACGCTGCGGTGTACCGCGAATGGATGAGCCTTTCCCCTGCCGACGTGATCCTCGCCGGCGCGCCGTTGTTTCACATCACCGGCTTGATCGGCCACGTCGCGGTCGCCCTGCTCGTCCCGATGCCGATGGCTCTGTCGTACCGCTTCGACCCGGCGACGATCAACGAGATGGTCGAACGGCACGGGTGCACGTTCACCGTCATGGCGATCACCGCGTTCACCGCGATGATGAACGACCCGTCGATCCGTGAGCGGAAGCTTCACTCACTGCGGAAGTGCTACAGCGGCGGCGCCCCGATCGCGCCAAATATCGTGGAGCGGTTCGAAAGGGAAGCCGGCTGCTACATCAACAACATCTACGGACTGACCGAGACCAACTCCCCGTCGCACGCTGTCCCCATGGGGAGGCGGGCGCCCGTCGACCCGACCAGCGGCGCGCTCTCGATCGGGGTGCCGCTGTTCAACAACGCGGTCCGCATCGTCGACGAGAACGGCGTCGACCTGCCCCCGGGCGAGGTCGGCGAGATCGCCACCCGAGGTCCCGAGGTCGTGCCGGGCTACTGGAACAAGCCGGAGGCTACGGCGCACACGCTCCGCGACGGCGAGTTGCGAACCGGTGACGTGGGCTTCATGGACGACGAAGGGTGGTTCTACGTCGTCGACCGGAAGAAGGACATGATCAACGCCGCCGGCTACAAGGTGTGGCCCCGCGAGGTCGAAGACGTGCTCGTCGAGCACCCGGCGGTCCGGGAGGCCGCCGTGATCGGGGTGCCAGACACCTATCGCGTCGAGACCGTCAAGGCGTTCGTCAGCCTGCGGCCCGGCGGACAGGCGAACGCGAAGGAACTCATCGCGTTCTGCAAGGAACGCATGGCGGCGTACAAGTACCCACGCCACGTGGAGATCCTGGACGATCTTCCCAAGACGCCCACAGGCAAGCTGCTGCGCCGCGAGCTACGTGAGCGAGCGCGATCCCACGAGAGGCCGACCAGCCAGTGACGGAGCAGTAGCCAGGGTCAACCTTCGTAGTGGTACCGGCAGGCGGCGATGCGGATCTCGGCCTCGTCGATCTTGTCGACAAGCCGGTGCTCCTCGGTGATCCGGCGGGACCAGTAACCGTGGAACCCATCCTTCAGCGATTCGTAGTCGGTCAGCGAGACCATGACCACCGGCTCGTGCCCGGCTCGGGTGGACAGGCGAGGGAGCCCCGACAAGGCGGAAGAATGCCTCTTTGTGTGAGGCAACAGCCGAACAGCCGAGTTCTTGGCTCCTGGACTATGGCTCGCGTCCGCTCTGGCGGCGATCCTCTTCACCACCGGTCAACTCGTCGGCGGAACCCCGCAGGCAGGACTCCACAGGCAGGACTCCACACGCAAGACGAGGAGCAGCGATGGGAGACGGCCAGGCGCCCGGCAACGGGCCGCGCGAGGTAGCCGTCATCCGACCTGACCAGCGGGACACGAGCACCGGACAGACGGCCGGGCTGCAGCGGTTCGAGGCGATCTCCTCCCGCCTTGCCGGCGCACAGAAGCTCTGGATGGGTTACTCCGTGCTGGGCGCCGGCGGCAAGACCGGCGTGCATCACCACGGCGACTCCGAGACCGCCCTGTACGTGCTCAGCGGGGTGGGCCGCTGGTGGGTCGGCGACCGGCTCGACGAGGCGCAGGAAGCACGCGCCGGCGACTTCGTCCTGATCCCACCGGAGGTCGTGCACTGGGAGGAGAACGGCAGCGACGAGGAACCGTGCGTGATGATCGTCGCCCGCAGCACGCAGGAGGCCATCGTGGTGAACCTGCCTGACCACCCGTTCGGCCCGGCGCCGCCGGAGAGGACGCGCGCGCATGAGTGACGAGGCCAGGGTCGCCGTGATCACGGGCGGCAACCGCGGCATCGGCCGGGCGATCGCCCTCGCGATGGCCCGTGAGGGGGTTGCCGTCGTGATCTCCGCCCGATCGACGGACGCCCTGGCAAAGACGGCGCGGGACGTCGAGAGGGAGGGGGCGGAGTGCCTCCCGGTCGGGTGTGACGTTCGCGACGAGGACTCGGTGCGGCGGATGGGCGACGCGGTGCTCGACCGCTTCGGGCGCGCCGACGTGGTCGTGGCCAACGCCGGCGTCGCCGGCCCCACCCGACCGCTGCACGAGATCACCCTCGCCGAGTGGCGCGACTGCGTGGCCACGGATCTCGACGGCGCCTTTCTCACCTTCCGTCGTTTCATTCCCGGGATGATCGAGCGCCGCACCGGCAGCCTGGTCGCCATATCTTCCATGACCGGCAAGCGTCCGTTGCACGGCCGGACGCCCTACACCTCGGCGAAGATGGGGCTGATCGGCATGGTCCGCACGCTGGCCGTCGAGCTGGGGCCGTACGGCATCCGGGCGAACACGGTCTGCCCGGGCGCGGTGACCGGCCCCCGCATTGACGACGTCGTCCGGCGTCAGGCGGAAAGCCAGGGCATCAGCGAGGACGAGGTACGTCGCCAGTTCAGCGAAGCGTCCCCATTGAAGCGGCTGGTCGACGCCGAGGACGTAGCGGCGGCATGTGTATTTCTCGCCTCCGAGCGGGGCGCTGCGATCACAGGGGAGGATCTCAACGTCTCCGCCGGAGTCGTCATGTACTGAGTCCCCGGCAGAAGGGATCAGGTTCGGCAGATGAAGACGATTGATCTTTCCCAAGACATCTACGAAGGCATGATGGTCTACCCAGGGCACCTGAAGACGGTGCTCTTCGACCACGCCACCCACGAGGAGACGGCCGAGCGGTTCGAGAGCGAGTTCTCCTTTCAAACCAAGGGCCTGATGTTGAACGACAACGGGCCGACTCACGTCGACTCGTTCTCACATCTGGACCCTGACTCGAACGCGCCGACAATCGACCAGATGTCGCTGGATCTCTTTTTCGGCGACGCGGTGTGCCTCGACGTGTCGGGCATCCCGGCAAAGACCGACATCACCCCGGAGCACCTCGACGAGGCGGAGGAGCGTTCCTCCGAAAAGGTCAGGCCCGGCGACATCCTGCTGCTCCACACCGGCACCTGGAACCGCTACCGGGGCGAGCGTCGGTACCTGACAGACTTCCCAGGGCTCGGGGAGGCCGGCAGCGAGTGGATTCGCGCCCGAGGGGTCAAGACCTTCGGGGTCGACAGCCCGACACCAGATAACCCCGTCAGCCGTACCTACCCCTGCCACATGATGTGCCGGCGTTCCCGCATTACCCACTACGAGAACCTGGCGAACCTGGACCAGCTGATCGGCAGGCGGTTCCTTTTCGTCGGTTTCCCGCTGAAGCTGCGCGGCGCCCACGGCGGACCCACTCGGGCAGTGGCAATCCTCGAGGGAGAGCAGGATGAGTAGGCGATGGCTGGTCGTCAGCCTTGCGGTGGCGCTCCTCGCAGCGGGGTGCGGGGGCGGTTTCGAGCAGGGCGGCGGCGGGGAGGGCAGCAGCCAGAATGAAGCCATAAAGATCGGGGTGGTCACAAGTCTCACCGGGCCCTATGTGACCTTGGGCACCGCCCAGCAGAACGGCGCGAAGCTGGCTGTCGACCAGATGGGGGGGAAGGCCGGCGATCATCCCATCTCCATCGTCATCAGGGACGACCAGCTCGACCCCGACACTGCGTTGCGGGAGGCCCAGTCGCTCGTCCAGACCGAGCACGTGGACTTCCTCGTCGGGTGTGTCTCCGCCGCGGTGACCCTCGCTGTGAACCAGGTGGCCAAGCAGGCCGGCATCCCCTACATAGGAACCTGCCAGACGGAGCAGCTGACGAGGCCTCCGCACTACGCCGCGAAGGCGACATACCACATCGCGCCATACCCCTCTCAGGTTATCGAGGCCTACATGCCCTGGCTGTGCCAGAACCTCGGTAAGAAGGTGTACCTGCTCGTGCCTGATTACGCGTGGGGGCACGAACAAGACGCCGCGTACGAGTCCAGTGCGCCAGCGGCGGGATGCGAGATCGTCGGGCGCTCGTGGTTCCCGCTCGGCACGACCGATTTCACGCCCTACATCCCCAAGGTGCGAAGCGCGGAGCCGGACGCCGTCATTTTCGGCGGCGCAGGGCGGGATCAGGTTAACTTCATGAAACAGGCGAACCAGTTCGGGCTCGGCAAGGACGCGAAGATCTTCCTCAACCTGGAGGACTTCTCCTTCGACGAGGAGATGGGGTTCAGCGTCGTCGACAACACCTACGCGGCCACCGCCTTCTACTGGGGTGCCGACCTGCCGGGCGCCAAGGACTTCTCCA
This sequence comes from Streptomycetales bacterium, assembly GCA_050699195.1. Classification (GTDB taxonomy): domain Bacteria; phylum Actinomycetota; class Actinomycetes; order JBOHCZ01; family JBOHCZ01; genus JBOHCZ01. The sequence continues at coordinate 7,504 of JBOHCZ010000141.1, read as the reverse complement.
AGGCCTACGACGCGGCATACGGCACACCCCCGAGCGGCTACGCGCCTTACCTGTACAACGCGGTTCGCCTCATCGGCGACGCGGTCGCCAAGGGCCAGTACAACCCTGAGAAGTTCCGGACCTTCATGGAGGATCGGGAGTTCACCTATGGGCTGGGTCCGCAGCGCATGCGCGCCTGCGACCACCAGACCCTCCAGACCACGTTCATCGTCGAGGGCCTGTCGGAGGATGAGGCAGCGCAGCAGGGCGGCTCGGCGAAGTACGGGTACCGGAAGATGCTGGAAACCATACCTCCCTCCGAGGAGCACACCCCGAGTTGTTCCGAGGTCGCCAAACCCTTCAGCGCTTCCGGTCAGTCCGGATGACGCAGCATGGATCTCCTTCTAGAGCAGGTGATTGTCGGGTTGGTGAGCGGGGCAGTTCTCGTGCTTCTCGCTCTCGGCCTGAACCTGATCCTAGGTTTCATGGAGGTGGTCAACTTCGCCCACGGTGCCCTCTACATGATGGGTGCCTACGTCGGGGTCTACCTGCTCGAGATCTCGGGGAGTTTCTGGTTGGCACTTCTTCTCGTGCCCATCGGGATGCTGGTCATCGGCGCGCTGCTCGAACGGTCGTTGATCAGGCCGCTCTACCACCGGGGACAGGAGGACGGCCTGCTGCTGACGTTCGGACTGACCTACGTGCTCACCGAGGGCGTGCGGCAGATCGCCGGCGCTGGTGGCAAGACGATCAACCCGCCGCCCGAACTCTCGTCCCAGGTGCCTCTGGGGCCGATCACCTTCCCGAGTTACCTGGTGTTCGTCGTGGTGCTCGTGGCGGCGATCGTGGGAGGGCTGTACTACTTACTGCGGCGCACGGACCTGGGGCTGGTCATCAGGGCGGGGGTCCGCGACAACCTCATGGTCCGTGCGCTCGGAATCAGCTTCGACCGCTACCGCATCGTGGTGTTCGGGCTCGGCGTGGCACTGGCCGGGGTGGCGGGCGTGCTGACCGCGCCGGTCACCGGCGTCTACCCGGAGATGGGGACGGACATCCTCGTCACCGCCTTTGTGGTTGTCGTGGTCGGCGGCTTGGGTAGCTTCTGGGGCGCTGTGGTGAGCGGTCTCCTCATCGGCCAGGCCGTGTCGATCACGACGTTCTACGGGAGCATCTACGCGGGCATTGCTCCGTTCATCCTCATGATCCTGATCATGGCGTTCCGGCCGCGTGGTCTCATGGGTGCCGTCTAATGGTCCTTGTCCGGTCGACCTGGAACCAGATCCCGCTGCTGCTCCTCGTGATCGCGGGAATCTACCAGTTTGTTCCTGACCCGGGCCTAGCCATATCCATCCTGGCCTTCGGCCTGTGGGCGGCGAGCCTGAATCTACTCCTCGGATATGGCGGCTTGCTTTCATTCGGTCACGCCCTGCCATTTGGCTATGGCGGGTACGCCGCGGGCTTGGTCCTCGTGCACTACTCCCACAACTTCTGGCTGGCGCTGCTCGCAGGCATGGTCGTCCCGGGCGTGCTGTCCGTCCTCGTGGGATACGTGTCGCTCCGTCGGACCGACATCTACTTCGCCATGTTGACCCTCGCGTTCGCCCAGTTGGGCTACTTCATCGCATTCCAGGCCCGCTCGGTGACCGGGGGAGATGACGGGTTCACGATCAGCACAAGCCCGGCGCTGGGCGGCTCCATCGAGATGAACGCGATACGGAGCCCAAACAGCTTCTATCTGGTGACCGCGGCGATCGTGCTTGTCGTGTTCAGCTTCCTGGTACTCTACACCGACTCTCCCTTGGGTCGGGTGCTCAAGGCAATTAGGGAGAACGAGGAGCGGGCCCGCGGCTGCGGCTACAACACCCGTGCTGTCAAGTTGATCACCTTCATCGTCTCCAGCATGGTGGCCGGGCTGGCGGGTGCCCTGTATGCGATGTCGAACCTGTTCGTCGGGCTGCAGCCCTACTGGCTCCTCTCCGGGACCGTCGTCCTCATGGTCATCCTCGGAGGTCGGAGCACCCTGTTCGGCTCCGTGCTCGGGGCGCTCACCTTCTTGGTGCTGGAGCACTATCTGAGCCAGCGGTTCGGGCATTGGCAGATCATCGTGGGGGCGATCTTCGTGGCCTGCGTCCTGCTATTTCCCCAGGGCCTCTGGGGTTTGGTGCGCTTGGAGCGTCTTCGCATCCGGCGCGGGTCTCCTCCGCGCGAATCGATCCGAGAGTCGAGGTGAGCGTGGTGGGCGACCCAGTGGGCGCCTCGGTGGCGCTGCGCACCGAGGGTCTGCACAGGTGGTTCGGCGGGGTTCACGCGGTCGACGGCGTCGACCTCGCGGTACGCGCCGGATCGCTGCACGCCATCATCGGCCCCAACGGCTCCGGGAAGAGCACCCTGTTCAACCTGATCACCGGCCACACCCGTCCCACCTCGGGAACGGTGTGGTTCGAAGGCAAGGAGGTTACGGGTCTGCCATATCACCACGTGGTGCGCCAGGGCATCGCGAAGTCGTACCAGATCACCATGGTCTTTCCGCAGCTTTCAGTGCTGGAGAATGTGCGGATCGCCGCCCAGTCCGCCAGACGGCCCTACGTTTTCTGGTCTCCGGCCGGGCGGCAGAAGGGCACGCTCGACAAGGCCGAAGAAGTCCTGGAGATGGTACGGCTCCTCCCCCGGAAGCTCGAGGTGGCCGGCAACCTCTCCCACGGGGACCTCCGCCGTCTCGACCTGGCGATCGCCCTGGCCACCCGGCCGCAGCTCCTCCTGCTCGACGAGCCGATGGCCGGGATGGGGCCGACGGAGACGTGGGAAACCGTGGAGCTTGTCCGCGAGCTCGCCCGTGACCTCACCGTCCTGCTGATCGAGCACAAGATGGACGTGGTCTTGGGCATGGCGGACCGGATCACCGTCCTCCACTACGGCAAGAAGCTGTTCGAGGGGACTCCTGGCGAGGTGGAAGGGCATCCCCAGGTCCAGGATGTGTACCTGGCCGGAGCGCTGTGAGGACCTGTCCCCATGGATAATGAGCAGCCGCTGCTCCAGCTCGCGGACGTTCATGCGTACTACGGACTGGCGCATATCCTGCACGGCGTCTCGCTGGAGGTCAGGCGAGGAGAACTCGTCGCCCTACTAGGGCGCAACGGCGCGGGGAAGACCACCAGCCTGCGGTCGATCATGGGACTGGCGCGTGTGGGAGACGGCCGGATCCGGTTCGACGGCACCGCCTTGAACGGCCGGCCCACCGAGGAGATCGCCCGTCTCGGGATCGGCTACGTGCCGGAGGACAGGCGCATGTTTGCAGGCCTGACCGTGGAAGAGAACCTGCGGCTGGCTGCCCTGGGCGCCCGGCTGGGTCGGAAACGGCTGAGCCAGGTGTACGACCGGGTATGGGAGCTGTTTCCGGAGCTGAGACAGCACGGCACCAGGGACGCGGCGCGACTTTCCGGTGGCCAGCAGCAGATGGTCGCCATCGGCCGGGGGCTCATCGGGGGCTCGCAGCTCCTCCTCATCGACGAACCCACCCAAGGTCTCGCTCCCAACCTCGCCACGGGCATCGGCAGAGCGCTCGCCGACATCGCACGCAGCGGCATCGGGGTCCTGCTGGTCGAGCAGAACGCGGTGGTCGCGCTCGAACTCGCCGACCGCGCTTACGTCATCGATCAGGGCGCGGTCAAGGCCTCTGGCCCGGCGGGCCAGATCAAGGACGATCGCGAGATCCGGGCGCGCTACCTCGCGCTGTAGCGCAGCGCTATGTTGCTCCGTCGAGCCCGAACAGCCGGACCGCGTTGCGCCCGCGGACGGCTGCCAGGTCGTCCGGAGTCAGGCCGGGAACGCTGTCGACCAGCCCGACAGGGTTGTCCTCACCCATGTCGAAGGGGTAGTCGGTGCCCAGCATCACGTGGTCGGCTCCCGCGAACTGGATCAGGTGGCCCAGCACCTGCGGAGAGAAGACCATCGTGTCGAAGTGGACCTTCTTGAGGTACGTGCTCGGCGGCTGCGAGATGTGCTTCCGGCACTCGGGCCGAACCTGCCAGCCGTGGTCGATGCGGGCGTGGTAGACGGGAAGGAAGCCGCCCCCGTGGACCACGCAGAGCTTCAGCTCCGGGAGGTCCTCCAGCACACCCGCGTAGATCAGCCGGGTCAGCGCCAGCGTGGAGTCCAGCGGATTGCCCAGCACGTTCACGAGGAAGAAGTCCCTGAAGCGGTTCATCTCGGTGAACCCGTTGGGGTGGATCACCACCACGGCCCCGAGTTGCTCGGCGCGTTCGAAGAAGGGCCGGAAGCGCGGGTCGTCGAGATCCAGACCGGCAACGTTGCTCGAGATCTGCACGCCCTTGAACCCGAGATCGTTCACCATGTGGTCCAGCTCGGCGACCGCGTGGGCGCTGTCCTGCATCGGTACGGTCCCGATGGCCGCGAACCGCTGGGGGTTGGTCGCCACCAGCTCCGCAAGCCACTCGTTCTGTACGCGAGCGAGCTGCTGACCCAGGCCGGCGTCGGTCCAGTAGGAGAACTGCGACACGAATGTGGAAAGGACCTGCACGTCGATGCCCATCCTGTCCATGTCGGCGAGCCGCTCCGACGGGGTCGTCATCTTGGTACGGATCCGGGGGAGCATTTCCCTGTTCGTCTCGACGGTGCCCTCGCCCGCGTACAGGTCGTAGGGCTCGTTGGCCACGATCTGCTCGCGGGAGTAGCTCGCCTCGATGAGGTCGCGTGCCTGCTGCGTAAAGACGTGGCAGTGCACGTCCACGACCGGGTCGTCTGCGGACTGCATGGTCAGGGCTCCTCGGATTGGTTGTCGGTGACGTCGGCCACCCCCGCCATGCCCGCCAGGACCTCGTGCACGCATGCGGTGTCCTGGTGGTCGCGGCCCTGGCCGAGTGCCGCCGTGTAGAGCTGCGATGCCGCCGCGAACAGGGGGACAGGACAGTCATGTGAGCGCGCGAACTCGGCGATGATCTCGATGTCCTTCTGAAACGTGCGGGTCTGGATCCCGGCGTCCTCGTAGGCTCTCCTCGCCATCTGGGGACCTCGGATCTCGAACATCCGGGACGTGCCCGCGCCGTCCGCGACGACATCGAGCACCAGGTCGAGGTCGAGGCCGGCCTTGCGGGCCAGCAGGAGCGCCTCGGCGGTCGACGCGTTGTGGACGGCCACCAGCAGGTTCGCGACGAACTTGAGCCTCGAGCCCGCGCCGAAGGCGCCGACGTCGCACCAACGCCGGGCGAACCCGTCGAAGATCGGCCCGAAGCGGTCGACCGTCGCGTGGTCACCGCTCGCGTACACCACCACGTCCTTGGTTTTGGCCTGCTGCCCGGTGCCACTGAGGGGACAGTCGAGGAGGGTGACGTCGCGGGCCGCGAGCAGCTCCCGGCCGCGCTCCTTGGCCCCGAGTGGCAGCGTGCTCGTCTCCGCGACGGCGAGCCCGGCAGGCGCCGCCTCTCCGACCTCGGCGACCACCTGATCGAACGCCGCCACCGATGGCAGCGACGTGATGACGACGTCGGCCCGTCCCACGACCTCCCGGCAGGAACCGCCCGCGATCCCGCCGCGCCGGGCCAGCTCGGCCAGCCTGCCGGGCTCTACGTCGTATCCGATCACCCGGAAGCCGGCGTCGACCAGGTGACCCGCCATCGCCGACCCCATCGCGCCCACGCCGATGACCCCTACTGCGTCCATGCCTCTCCTATGCCTACGTCCCGTCCATGACCGCGAAGAAGCAGGCTCGCCACGACGGTCGGCCACCTGTTCCTCATGAGGAGATGTCGAGCGTGACCTTCAGCTGGCCGGAGTCGTGCTCGCAGGCCGCAAGCGCCGCCGCGATCTCCGACAGCGGGAACGAGGACGTCACCAGCTCGGCCACTCGTACGGTTTCGTTCGCGGCGAGCTGGATCGCCCGTGCGTAGTCCCTCGGCCGGGCCGCGCGTGAGCTGCGGACGTCAAGTTCTTTGAAGTAGAGCTGGTAGTAAGGCAGCTCCCCCTGCCGGTCCGTGATCGTGCCGAACAGCAGGACCGTCGAGCCCATCCCGGCGAGGTCGACGGCATGCCCGAAGGTGGCCACGGTGCCGACACATTCGACGACAAGGTCCGCGCCGTGGCCGGCTGTGATGTCGGCGACCGCCTCGCGGGCCTCGTCAGGGGTCACCGCCGCCGCCGCGCCGAGTGTGCTGGCCAGACGGAGCTTGCCCGGGGAACGGCTGACCCCGATCACAGTGCCAACCCCCCGCGCCAGCAGCAGCTGGAGGTGCAGCATCCCGGAGACGCCGAGCCCGACGACCACCGCGACCTGGCCCGGAAAGACGTCGACGAGCGTCTGGGCGTGCACGCAGGTGCTGAGCACCTGCAGGACGGGTGCCTCGGTGTCGCCTATGCCGTCGGGAAGGACATGGAGTTGGCGCTCGTCGACCGCGAGGCGCTGCGCGAACCCGCCGTCGACGTCCCTGCCGAGCAGCGCGCCGTTGCGGCACAGGTGTCCGCGGTCGGCCAGGCAGAGCCCGCAGGTGCCGCAGGCCACACCGGGATCGACGAGGACGCGGGCGCCGGGCCTCACGAGACCGTCCTGGCCCGGTTCGATCACCGTCCCGACGAGCTCGTGGCCGAGCACGCGGGGGAGCGCGACGGGTATCGCGCCAGCGACGATCTTCAGGTCCGTGCCGCAGAGGCCGCCGCGGCTCAACTCGACGATCGCCCGCCCATCGGGCACCGGCTCGTCCACGTCACGGACGACGACCGTCCGCGCCGCCTCGACGACGGCAGCTCTCATCCCGCCCGGCCCTCCGTTCGGCTCAGCGTGCATGTTGCAGCATGTAAGATCCGTACCTCCAGGTCAAGGGCACTCGGCATCGCTGGAAGACTGCCACGGGTGAACGAACTCACCGTGCGAGAAGCGGTCCCCGCGGACTACGACACGATCATCACGTTGATGGACAGCTGGTGGGGGAGACCGGTCAGCGCGGCACTTCCCCGGTTGTTCCTCGACCACTTTCACCGGACCAGCTTCATCGTCAACCGTGGCCAGACCCTCGTCGGATTCCTCGTCGGATTCTTCTCGCCGGACCGGGACGGAGAGGCGTACATCCACTTCGTCGGGGTGCACCCGGACCGCCGTGGCGCCGGCATCGGACGACTGCTCTACGAGCGCTTCTTCATGCTCGGCGCCGACCACGGCAAGACTGTCGTACGCGCGATAACCCCACCGATCAACGAACACTCCGTGGAATTCCACCGAGCGCTCGGTTTCGACGTTACCGGCCCCGTCACCGACTACCACGGGCCCGGACAAGACCGGATACTGTTCCGGAAGTCCCTCAGCGGTTAGAGCGGTCAGACGGGCGATTCAGTCGCCGGTCCGGCGCGGTCAGCCGCAGGCCCGGACGAAGGGCAGGACGCGGCTCCAAAACGGGCTCTTCGCAGTTGAGGGTGTAGTCGGCGTGTGACGTTGTCGGGGGTGGCCTGGCTCGGCGCGTCGGTACCCAGGTAGGGGTCGAGGTCTTCCGTTGATGGGAGTTCTGACGCTGCCCATCTGGAA